>NZ_JARPLC010000004.1:28464-33615 GCF_032350395.1 Limnospira sp. PMC 289.06 | reverse complement strand
CAACTCAGGAGTCGTAGGTTGGGTGAAGCGACAGCGCAACCCAACAAATCCGGCTAAAATGTTGGGTTACATTTCATTCCACCCAACCTACAAAATCCTACAAAATCCCAACTCAGGAGTCGTAGGTTGGGTGAAGCGACAGCGCAACCCAACAAATCCGGCTAAAATGTTGGGTTACATTTCATTCCACCCAACCTACAAAATCCTACAAAATCCCAACTCAGGAGTCGTAGGTTGGGTGAAGCGACAGCGCAACCCAACAAATCCGGCTAAAATGTTGGGTTACATTTCATTCCACCCAACCTACAAAATACAAACTTAGGAGCTTAACCCATGTCATCCCCAGCGATTCAAGAATTAGTGACTCTGGTTGAATCTTTACCCGATACGGTTCAAAACCAAGTGATTGCACATTTACGGGACTATATCGCCGATTTGCAAGATGAACAACGGTGGAATACGGCGTTTAATCGGACTCAATCTGCCTTAGTCTCCGCCGCACGTCAAGCCAAACAACAACGCGCCGCCGGACAAGCCACTCCCATAGATTATAACCCATTACAATGAACATTTTCGCCCCCAATCTCTATTTATGCGCTTACCATCTCCGGGAAGATGACACCGAGGGAGAGACTCACCCCCTGTGGTCAAATTGCGATCGCCTTCTCTCCCACCTCACCGAAACCCGACTGATACCCCATCTTCACCACGGCGAAAATCGCATCCTCCTCCCCCCACCCGACAAGCAGATTTCCTTCACCCTCACCGACTCCAACGATATCGAAGGCTTTATCCAACCTGTCCAACTTCAAGAAGACAGTTATGGGGTATTTCTGAATATTGGCTATGATGATAGCGACACCACCAACCTTGTGGAAATTCCCATTCTGGAACAGTTGAACCCCAACCAGATTTTACCCTTTCCCCCAAGCCCATATTTTCTCGGACAAACTCTGCTATTAACCCTAAATTTAACCCCAGAAAATCAAGATTTGCAAGGTTCGGAATTAACCAAATTAGCCAATCAATGCTATCAGGCTTTATTCAATCAAAAGGCTGACCCCTCTCGCAGTCGGGAATTATTTGGGAGTCCGATTTTTGAATATGGGAATCCCCGCGAACCCGATAAATACCCCCATGTTCTCATCTGGCTATTCCGAGATGAACTCGCCGACCAAACCCTGCAAAAAAACCAATGCTTTTCTTCCATCTTTGACCTGTTTTTCTATCGCCATAAAGTCAGCAAGGCTTTTCAAGATAGCCGGGAGATTTACCAGCAACTCAAACAATATTATCTCAGCCTAGACCCCACCTTAGACCAAATTCAAGCCCAAATTGATAGCGCCAAACCTGACCCCCAAGATAATACCTATCTCCAGGATTTCAAAACTCAGTTAAAACAACTATCCGCTGATTCTCTGATTTACGATCGCCTCCTGCGGAAAATGAAAGATTTTGGCACAACAATTAACATAAATCTTAACAATTATAATGACACAATTGAGGGGATTTGTGCTAAACTAGGAATCGATAAGGAAGAACTATCATTGTGGCGGTATTTCGGAGAAGAAACGGGGCCGTACTTCCGGGGACAAATTGCCGCCAATTTAAGTTATTTTGAACAGGGGACGGGGTTAATTAGTCAGGCGATCGCCTCTATTCGCGCCATTGTGGAAATTGACCAAGCCCAGTGCGATCGCCAACGCCAAGAAGCCGACGCGAAATATTACCAACAGCAACAAGACGCTAACCAGGACTTACAAAACCATATCCAAGCCGTGGGTGTGGGAATTGCGGCGGGTGCGATCGTCGCTTCAACTTCCGGGTTAGTGACTGAACCTTGGGAGCGTCCTGATAGCGATCGCTTTTCGCTACCGTATAGGCATCCCTTCATTATAGCATTGGTGGCGAGTATTATTTGTGCAGTTGGTGCGTGGTGGGTCGCCGAGAAATTGATTAAAAGGGTGAAATGAAATGTAACCCCCCATGAGGGGTTAAAGTAGGTTAATCTTCCGTGGTTTTCCTACTGTTCCATAATAGGCGAGTTCCCATAATTGCAAATCCGATCGCCGCCGCCATTTTCACCCATTGAGTCGGTAAAATTTCCGCCACACCCTGACCTACCAACACCCCGATCAGACTAGCCAAGACGAGGGCTGATGCTGTCCCAAAAAAGATCGCTTTCGGGGATTTCGTCGTACCACTTAGGGCGATCGCTGCTACTTGGCTTTTATCTCCCAACTCCGATAAAAAGACCGTAATAAAACTCAGTCCTAACAGTTGTAAATCCATTGATATTTAATACTTAATTTTACCAGCCCATCAACTAATGCAAAACCTCCCAGAATATGATAGCAGAAATCAATAACAAAGTCAAGCCCGCCGCCCGTTCTAAGGTTTGGGGTTGAATATGACGCGCCAACCATTGACCTAGCAAAACCCCCAATAAACTGGTAGTAATCAAAGCGCTTCCCGCTCCCAAAAACACCACCCAAGGATTATGAGATTCCGCCGTAATTAATAAAGTAGTAATCTGGGTTTTATCCCCCATTTCCGCCAGAAATATGGTGAAAAATGTCGAAGTAAAAATCGCCCAAATTTTGATAGTTCCCGCAGCACCAGAAACCATATCTGGTTGTGTGGAAGAGTCAACCTGGAGACTATCGGGGTCAATTATGGTAGTTTCATTTAACGGTTGTTCCTGACAGTTAGGACTCACAGGAAGGCTATTAGACTGATTTGGGGAAGAATCCACAGGATCGGAAATTAGTGTCACTGACATTTTATGAAACAATTATGAAATCCAATTTAACCTAATCTGCTCGAAGATGCAAGGCTACTCACCCCAACCCACAGCCTGGTTAAACCGCTCCATTTCTGGGGAGTCCTCCCCATAAACCCCGATAATCTGTTGCTGACAGCAATCAATCGCAAAATCATTTAACTGGTCTGGTTCAATACCATAGAGGTCTTCAAAGACATCAGCTTGGACTCGACAAAACCGAGGGCGATCGCTGTAGATACTACATTCGCGGGTATCATGATTAAAATGAATGCACCAACCATCAGAACCCACCAAGCTGAGATACAATTGTAGTTCCTCAGCCCCCAGATATTCGTCTAATTCCGGGCGTTCTGTCGGGTCAAGATGACAGCAAGCGCCACACTCTTTAACACAAAGCCAGGTTGCCACTTTTTCTCCCAAATAATCAATTGGATCTATATTTTACCTTGATTATCTCTTGCGTTTAGGCTTTCTGGGACGTTTCAAGGCGCGGGGTGTTTTGTCGTCGTCGTCGTCGTCCTCGTCCTCGTCCTCGTCTTCCGCAACACCAGAATCAGAATCAGATTCAGATTGAGTCCCCTTTTCCTCCTCTGTCTCTGTTGACGACTTCTCAGATTCTAAACTCTCTGAGGTTTCAGGACTGTCTGAGGCTTCAGGTTCTGGAGTCCCTATGATTGTCTCTGAGGGAGACTTTTCAGCAGAATCTGTTCTGACCTCCTCAGAGTCCGCTACTGGAGAAACGACAGTTTCAGCCTCGGTTTCTGGTGTATCTGTCGCCGTAGGTTCCGCCTCAGCTTTGATATTACCATCTTGATGCTCCCCATCTGTAGGTTCTACGCTGGGGACAGTCTCAACATTAGTAGCATCAGCTTTGACATTACTATCTTGATGCTCCTCATCTGTAGGTTCCTCATCTGTAGGTTCCTCATCTGTAGGTTCCACCGTTGACACTGGGTCAGCAGTAGCACCACTATGATCAGATTCTATATCTGGGGTTGAAACTTGACCAGCTTCTGGTGTATCGGGGGAGTTAGTTTTTTCCGCCTCAGAGGGAGAAGCATTATCAGTGTCGGTTTCCCAACTATCATCATTATCATCCCAATCAGAAGCATCCCCTTGTGTTTCTGGAGCTTTCGGGTTGTCCTTAGAAGTATCCGGCGCTTCAGTTTTGGCGGGTTCTTTCTTTTTGCGATCGCCAAATATGCCTTTTAAACCAGCCAACAAGCCACCTAATCCTTTGGATTTCTTAGGTTCACTAGGTTGATCTTCCGGCACTTTAGCAGATTCTACCGGCTCAGGTTTGGTTACCTCTGGAGTTTCTGTCACCTCCTCTGTTGGGGTTTCCTCCGCCTTCGATACTTCCTCCGATACTGTCTCGGATACTGTCTCGGATACTTCCTCAGCCGTGGGGGTTTCCGCTTCCGCTGTTGTGGTGGGTTCGGGTGCAACTTCGGCCACTTGTGGCTCAGAAACTGCTAATTCTGGTTCCTCGGTGATAGTTTCTGGTTCAACTACTGGCGCAACCGCTTCAGTCTCCGCCACCACAGGGGATGGTTCTGCTGGCGCTTCTGCTTCTTCTGTAGTAGCTACAGGTTCCGCCACAGGTTCCGCCACAGGTTCCGCTACAGGTTCCGCCACAGGTTCCGCCACAGGTTCCGCCACAGGTTCCGCCACAGGTTCAGTTACGGGTTTTACTTCTTCTGGTGTAACCGGAGTGGCGGCGGGGGTTGGGGGTTCAGAAGCCTTTTTAGCCTTTTTAGATGATGGTTTAGGGGTGGTAGATTTTTTAACGCTACGGCTGCTAAATAAGCCTGAGACCTTCTGTTTGACAGGGGTTGGGAGGGGGGTTTGTAAATGAGCTGGTGTCACTTCCCGACGCAATAAGAGGGTCTGCCAACCTAACCAACCCAACAGGGCGACACTAGCAGTTTGACCCAAAAGAATTGCCCCGGTGAAGCGTGCTGCACACACCCATAGAATTAGGGCGTAGAATAAACCCACACCACTCCAGATAAAGTCACTTTTGCGATGAACCTCTGGAAAGAAGAAAGCAGCCATGTATAGGGTAAAGCTCCCTAAGCCAACTGCGATCGCTAGGATGTATGCCAGCATCTTTAGCTCCACAAATCTCTACTGCCGACATTGTACATCTCAGCGCGACCTAACTGAGTAATCGATAATTAATAATGGCTTATCCTGGTGCGTCAGTTTTCGATTTTCGGGTGATTCATTGGGTGGCCGCTTCTGACGCACCCTACCATATTCGCTCTCTGGTGCGTCAGTTTTCGATTTTCGGGTGATTCATTGGGTGGGCTGCTTCTGACGCACCCTACCATATTCGCTCTCTGGTGCGTCAGTTTTCGATT
>NZ_JARPLC010000004.1:13851-28455 GCF_032350395.1 Limnospira sp. PMC 289.06 | reverse complement strand
AGTTTTCGATTTTCGGGTGATTAATGGGGTGGCTGCTTCTGACGCACCCTACCATATTCGCTCTCTGGTGCGTCAGTTTTCGATTTTCGGGTGATTAATGGGGTGGCTGCTTCTGACGCACCCTACCATTGGCTCTCTGGTGCGTCAAGCGTAATAAAAAATACAGAAGCTATCTAGGGATTTTGCTAATGTGACGGAAATCACAACAATTGAGTGCAGAAGATCATGGTTATAACTGCATCAAATCATGGTCATCATCTGACTAATTGTTTATAATCGATCCTAGGTTCACAAAGGGTGCGGTTAATGTTTATTTGATAAAGGAGCGATTGGCTATGTTAGAAAAATTAATACTAGCTGCACTTATTACCTTATCACTACACCTACATTTAGGGTGGAAATGGACTTTTGATCACCGATTCGGGTTATTGAGTATCACCCCCAATACAGAGACAGTGGAAGTTTTCACATCTCAGTTTCTAGATTTGGATTGACACCTGTAGAGTTTCCGGTAATGTTTCAGGGTCTCCACAGACCGTCAGACTTGGCTCGCCACAACTAACCTAAGAAAAATCTCATCAAATCTTCATCGTTATTTTACCTAGGCTAGTTATCGTAGAAATAGGGAATAATATCTGCTCACCTGTCTGAGCTAAGTTGGGGGTCAAGTTTTATGAGAAGGTCTGCGGCATTAAAAACTGATTTAAGTAGTCAGTCGAAAGTTATTTGTTTACCTGGTTGCGATGCTGATAACTATGGCGATCGCCTCCACCAGATTAAGCTGCTTAAAAAGGCTTGGTCAGAACAGCGGTTGGGTCTGTATACTCAAGAAGCTATCTCCCTAAACAACGGGGAGTCAAAGGGATACTGTGAGATCTTAATCAGACTTATTGATGAGACAGGTCAAGGCGTTCCAAGTTCCGGGTTTTTACCAAAAATAACCCCAGGCTATAGAAGATTATCTGAAAAAATAGACCGCTGGGTGATTAAAACAGTATTAGATTTGTTATCGGAAACTAGCCCGGAAAATCGGGAAAAGTATCGTTGGGCTATTAACATATCGAGTCGGACTCTATATAATGACCGACAGTGGCAAAAATTAGAGCAAGAAATACTTAAACGAGACCTGACACCGGATCTATTCTGCTGGGAAATTGCGGAATCAATTATTCTGGCTAACCCCCAAAAAGCGGCGGATGCGATCGCTGACCTGCAAACCCAGGGCTATTATGTTACAGTGGATCAAGTCGGTAGTCAGCATTCCCCATTGGACTATCTGAACTATGTCTGCGTTGACTATCTGAAAATAGCCGATGATTTGGTGAAAGATATTGTCCAGGACTTAGGCGATCGCTCTATTGTCCAAATAATTCAGTTGGTGGCGCAGTCTTTAGCTATTCAGACCATAGCCAACGGGGTAGAAACTTCCCAAGCCTTTGAAACCCTCCGAGACCTGGAAATAGATTATGCTCAGGGATATTATCTGACTCAACCTCACCCTCTAACCGCCCAATTTTTGGGGTGAACTTTGGGAATGGCAACTTTTTTCAGTGATTGTCAGTCTCAAATACGGGTAGAATATAGTTATGGTATCACACCCTGTGTAGTAGGGGCGATCGCTGTCTTCAACAGTAGCTATGCACCTAAGCGCGTCAATTAGATGATTGACCACCAAACCAGGGAGAAAGCCAAGGATAAAGATGGGAACATTAACATTAAGGAGGATCACATATTTTTTTCCTGAATTGTGGGCGATCGCCCGAACTATTAAATAGTGCAACCATACCCTTCCAGCCTTTGGGATTCCTCGTAATGTTCTAGCCTAGCTTTTTTCCACCCTAACAACTGTTTAATTATGTTTAAAAATTACCTGCCTCAACTCCGAAAAAATACCCGTCGCTTGCTGTATCCACTGCTATCAGTAACGGTGGTATGTGGGATTTTATTAAGTTCTATCCCCGCTACCCAAGCCATTTCTATCCCGGAGTTGATTTTTAGAGGAATTCAAGTTATCCAGCTTTCTACTATTTCCGATCGCCAAGAAGTCAATATTGGTAAACAGATCAATGATCAGATGGTAGGTCGCGAGTTTCGTTTGCATCGTAACCGCGATTTAGCTATGTATGTTAACCAAATTGGTCAGCGACTGGTACAAACTAGCGATCGCCCTAATATTCCCTATACTTTCCAAGTAGTTGATGATTCTCGGATTAATGCTTTTGCGACTATGGGGGGATTTGTTTATATCCACACAGGTTTAATTAACGCCGCCGATAATGAAGCACAACTCGCTAGTGTAATTGCTCATGAAATTGGGCATATTGTCGGTCGTCATGCTATTCAACAAATGCGAGAAATGGCGATCGCTCAAGGTGTGGCTTCGGTGGCTGGACTTGATACTAATAGGGCGGTACAAATTGGGGTAGAATTAGCCCTAAGACGGCCGAATAGTCGCAGTGCAGAATTTGAAGCAGATGAACTGGGAATCATTAATTTGGGTAGGGCTGGATATGCTCAAGAAGCAGCTCTAGACTTTATGGCAAAACTTCTAAGTAGCAGTTCTCCTCCCACATTTTTAAGCACTCACCCCGCCACCCGCGATCGCATTGAAGCCATGAGACGGCATATTGATCCACAATTAGCAGGACAAAGCGGAGGGATGAATGATCAAAGATACAGACAAGTAGTCACACAACTGCTATCTTAGTTAAAAGTTGATAGTGGTGGGAGAATTTGGCTCCCGGTTTAACTCTTCCCTTCCATAGGGGAGAGTTTATTGTTATATGTGGTATTATTGTGGCAGTACCCAACTGACCAGCAACATTGACCAGATGATTTCTGGAAAATTCCCTATTATATTCATCAGATTTTGTGAACAGTTTAGATCCGGAAAAGGGTAGCATTTTAATAGTTGACGATACACCTGATAATTTGCGGGTATTGTCGGCAACTCTTGGCGATCGCGATTATGATGTACAATGTGCGATTAATGGACAATTAGCACTAATGGCAGTTGCTAATCAACCGCCGGATCTCGTGTTGCTAGATATCAAAATGCCGGAAATGGACGGTTATCAGGTCTGTGAAGCCTTAAAATCTCAACAGAAAACGGCTGATATACCTGTAATTTTTCTGAGTGCTTTAGATGATGTTATCGATAAGGTGAAAGCCTTTGCGGTGGGGGGAGTTGACTATATTACTAAACCCTTTCAAGTTGAGGAAGTGTTGGCGCGAGTTGAACATCAACTGACGATTAGAAGACTACAGAAACAATTACAAAATCAAAACTTGCGCCTACAGCAGTTGAATGAGGATCTCAAACGTTCTAACCGAGAACTTGAACAATTTGCTTATATTGTTTCCCACGACCTACAACAACCGCTTCAGACAATTACGGGATTTGCGGAATTGATGCTGACCCTGAAATCACAAATTAACCTGGAGGAAGAAGCAGAAGAGTATGTGCTTCCGATTTTAGATGAGGGAATGCGACTACAGGAATTAATTAAAAATCTGCTACACTATAGCCGGGTGGGAACGAAACAAGCTGCTTTTGAGGCGACTGACTGTAATATTGTCTTAGGGGAAACTTTGAGTAACTTAAGTTTAGCGATTCAGGAAAGTGGGGCGACTATTACCTCCGAGAAACTGCCAATTATATTTGGCGATCGCCTTCAGTTAGGACAGCTATTTCAAAATTTGATTGCTAATGCAGTTAAATATCACCGTCCTGGTATACCGCCAAAAATCACGGTTTCTGTAATGCCAAAAAATCCAAATTGGCAATTTGGTATCCATGATAATGGCATTGGTATTCCAGCGGATAAAACCCAGCGCATTTTTCAGATTTTCCAACGACTACATACCCATCAAGAATACCCAGGAAATGGTATCGGTTTAGCCATTTGTCGGAAAATTATTGATCGCCATCGTGGGGAAATTTGGGTAGAGTCTGATCTGGATGTGGGGACCAGTTTCTACTTTACTTTACCAAGATATGAATCAGAATAACCATAAATTACCACATCGATTACAACAGCTAGAAACAGCCCTAGCTGAGAGTGAAAATCGCCTGCGAGATTTATTTCATTTAGCCCCCATTGGGATTGCGGAAATCTCAACTGAGGGCTATTTTTTGGCAGTCAATAGGGCTTTTTGTCGGTGGGTGGGCTACTCCCAAGCGGATTTAATCAACTTAGATTTTAATGAAATTACCCACCCGGAAGATGGGGATATTTGCCGCAAAAAATTTGGGCAATTAATCAACAGAGAAATTGATAAATATACCCTAGAAAAACGCTACCGTCATCGAGACGGATACTGGGTTTATGGGATTCTTACTTGTTATCTGCGTTTGGATGTCATGGGAAATCCTCTCTGTGCGATCGCTCAAATTATTGACATTACCGAACGCAAACGTTCCGAGCAAGAAATTCGCGAAAAAGAGGAGTATTTACGTCTACTTCTGGATAATATCCCCCAACAAGTATTTTGGAAAGATACTAATTTAGTATTTCGAGGTTGTAACCGAAATTGGGCGGAAGCCGCCGGACTTGATGGTTCAGAATCAGTAGTTGGAAAGACGGATTTTGATTTATTTGCAGATGCTGATATTGCGGAGTTTTACCGAGAAAAAGATAGACAGGTTTTAGAGTCTCGCACCCCGGAAATGAATGTAGTAGCACCTAAACAAAAGCTGGGACCGGGAGGGCGGCGAATTTGGCTAGATGTTAGCAGAATTCCTATGTTAGATTCTCAGGGTAATGTGTTGGGAATTTTGGGAGTTTTAGAAGATATTACCGAACGCAAGGAAATTGACGAAAAGCTGCGTTTAACTCAATTTTCGATTGATAAATCTAGGGATTATGTCTTATTTAGTGATATTAATGGCAGGTTTTTTTATGTGAATGAAGCGGCTTGTAAAATTCTGGGATATTCTCAAGAAGAATTACTGACCATGGAAGTGGAAGATATCGACCCGCTCGCCTCTCCTGGTGGTTGGTCAATTGCTTGGGATGATTTGCGAGACCAAGGTTCATTTACTTTTGAATCAAGTCATTATACTAAAACTGGTCAGGCGATCGCTGTGGAAATTACCCTGAGTTATTTAGAATATAATCACCGGGAATATGGCTGCGCTGTAGTCCGAGATATTCGCGATCGCAAACAAACTGAAATAGCCCTTCAACAAGCCAAGGAAGCCGCCGAAACCGCTAGTCGGGCTAAAAGTGAATTTCTCGCCCGCATGAGTCATGAATTACGCACACCACTTAATGCTATTCTGGGATTTACTCAATTAATGGAAAGGGAATTATATCATAGTCCTAATATTCCTCTATCTGACCATAAAGAATATTTAGAAATTATCGGTCGCAGTGGTGAACATCTTTTAGAGTTGATTAATGATGTTTTGGAGATGTCGAAAATTGAGGCGGGTAGAGTTTCTCTAAATCCCACTAATTTTAATTTAATCTCGTTACTTAATTCTCTGCGAGAAATGCTAGAATTGCCAGCCTCCTCGAAAAAATTAACCCTAGATTTTGCTATTGATGATAATATCCCAACTTATATTTATGCTGATGAACAAAAACTGCGTCAATGCTTAACTAATTTGCTGGGAAATGCTATTAAATTCACTTTGCAAGGTGGGGTAATTTTGCGGGTAAAATTGGGTAAATTTAACCATAATTTGGGGCAACTATGCTTTGAGGTTCAGGATACCGGACCGGGTATTGATGCGTCGGAAATGGATTTGCTTTTTGAACCATTTTCGCAAACAGAAACTGGTCGTAATTCTCAGCAGGGGACGGGTTTGGGACTGTCGATAACTCAAAAGTTTATTGGTTTAATGGGTGGAGAAATTCAAGTCAGTAGCGAGAGAGGAAAAGGCACAATTTTTCGGTTTGATATTCAAGTCAGTATGGCTGAGGCGGTGACTAGAAACTCGGAAAAATCCCCAGGGAGGGCGATCGCTTTAGCAGAAAATCAGCCGGAATATCGGATTTTGGTGGTTGACGATAACTGGACTAACCGCAAATTAGTTGTCAAATTATTGAACCCCTTGGGTTTCCATGTCCGAGAGGCAGAAAATGGTCAAGAGGCGATCGCTATTTGGGAGAAATGGGAACCCCATCTCATTTTTATGGATATGCGAATGCCGGTTATGGATGGCTATGAAGCTACCCAGCTAATTAAACGCCACCTCAAGGGTCAAGCTACTGTAATTATTGCCCTAACCGCCAGCGCCCTCCAACAAGAAAAATCCATTGTTTTATCGGCTGGGTGTGATGATTTTGTCCGCAAACCTTTCCGGGTAGACCAGCTATTACAAACTATAGTTAAACATCTCGGAGTCCGTTTTATCTATGAACAAAATAAATCGCAATTAGCCGAAAATATGGCTATTTCTGAATCCCAAAAGTCAGCCAATCCTAATTATAACACATCTGTTGATAAAACGGAAATAAATCTTTCTGTAATGCCGGAATTTTGGCTAAAAGAATTACATCAAGCTGCCACTAAACTAAACGGTCGGTTAATTGCTGACACTATCGCTAAAATTCCTGGTGAATATAAACCCCTAGCTGATTATCTGAGCCAGTTAGCTAATGATTTTCGCTATGATATTCTAATTGATTTAACCAAACCCCAGTAGGGTGCGTCAGACCGATTGATCATCATGAATAATATAGAATCATCCCACTGACGCACCATTTAAATAATAGTAGGGTGCGTCAGACCGATTGATCATCATGAATAATAGAGAATCATCCCACTGACGCACCATTTAAAGAATAGTAGGGTGCGTCAGACCAGTTAATCATACTGACGCACCATTTAAAGAATAGTAGGGTGCGTCAGACCAGTTAATCATACTGACGCACCATTTTACACCCTATAGGTTAGTATTGTGGAACGGAAGGGTCAACCTCTTTACTCCAGGCGGTAATTCCGCCTTTAACATTAATCCCCTCAATACCAGCTTCCTTGAGAATGCCTAAAGCCTTGGCCGATCGCCCTCCCATTTTACAATGTGCAATTAGACGATTACCATTGAGCATTTCTTTAACCTGTTCAACTCCTTTCCCCTGTTCAATATCGGGTAGAGGAATTAAAACAGAACCGGGAATTTTGGCGATTTCGTACTCATTAGGATTCCGAACATCAATCAATACAAAATCATCGGCACCACTGTCAATCAGGGATTTTAATTCCGTTACCGTCATTTCCGCCAGAGATCCGGCTTCTTCTGCTTCCTGCTGTTTAGCTTGGGGAATGCCGCAGAATTGTTCATAGTCGATGAGTTTTTCAATCACCGGACGTTCAGGATTAGGCCGTAATTTCAATTCCCGGAAACTCATATCTAGGGAATTGTAAAGGAGTAAGCGACCGCTAAGAGTCCGTCCCTGTCCCAAAATGATTTTAATGGTTTCAGTGGCTTGAATAACGCCAATCATGCCTGGTAAAATCCCTAAAACTCCACCTTCGGCGCAGGAAGGAACCATCCCAGGGGGTGGGGGTTCAGGATATAGGTCGCGGTAGTTAGGTCCGCCTTCATAGTTGAAAACGGTAGCCTGACCCTCAAATCGGAAGATAGACCCGTAGACGTTGGGTTTATTTAACAAAACACAAGCATCATTGACCAGATAACGGGTGGGGAAATTATCGGTTCCGTCTACCACCACATCATAGGATTTAATAATATCCAGGGCATTTTCGGAACTGAGGCGAATATTGTATAACTCTACCTGGCAGTTAGGATTAATTTCGAGAATCCGATTTTTGGCAGATTCTATTTTAGGTTTTCCCACCCAGGAGGTCCCGTGAATGATTTGGCGTTGGAGATTGGAATTGTCTACAATATCAAAATCGACAATCCCAATGCGACCAATCCCTGCTGCGGTTAGGTATAATAGCAGAGGTGAACCGAGTCCACCTGTACCAATGCAGAGGACGCTGGCCGCTTTCAGACGCTTTTGACCGTCTAACCCGACTTCTGGTAAAATCAGGTGACGGGAATAGCGTTCGTATTCGTCTGGCTGTAACTGGATTTCATCCAAATTCGGATTTAGCATGGCAAGGTCTGGCAAGGGAATATGCAACCGTTCTCAGAAACCTACAATATCACAAAGTGTCTGGAAAACGACAAGGCTTTCAACCCCAACCTTTGGTAAACTACTTAGGTAACAGTAACCTGCTATTGATACCTATGGCGAGAATTTGATGATTAAAGTCCTGCATCTTTCGGATATCCATTTAGGTAGTGGTTTTTCCCAAGGACGGATCAACCCGGAAACTGGCTTAAATACTCGTCTGGAAGATTTTACGAGAACTTTGGGGCGATGTATAGATCGGGCGATCGCAGAACCTGTGGATTTGGTTTTGTTTGGGGGGGATGCTTTCCCTGATTCTACGCCGCCACCATTTGTTAAGCAGGCTTTCGCTCAGGAATTTCGCCGCCTGGTAGATGCGGAAATTCCCACGGTGTTACTGGTGGGGAATCATGACCAACATTCCCAAGGACAGGGAGGGGCGAGTTTGGGGATTTATCGGACTCTGGGGGTTCCGGGGTTTGTGGTGGGCGATCGCTTAGAAACCCATCGCATTCAAACTCGCCAGGGTTTAGTTCAGGTGATTACTATCCCCTGGTTGACCCGTTCAACTCTACTGACTCGACCGGACACTGAGGGGCTGTCTTTGGAGGCGGTTAATAAATTACTCATCGATCGCCTAATGGTAGCCTTAGAGGGCGAAATTCGACGGCTTGATGCGGATATTCCCACGGTATTGTTAGGACATTTAATGGTCGATCGCGCTAGTTTCGGGGCTGAGAGGTTTCTGGCGGTGGGGAAAGGTTTTAATCTTCCTTTGGGGTTGTTGACTCGTCCTCAGTTTGATTATGTGGCTTTGGGTCATGTTCACAAACATCAAAATCTTAATCCTACTAATAACCCTCCGGTGGTGTACCCAGGAAGTATTGAAAGGGTGGATTTTTCGGAGGAAAAAGAAGATAAGGGGTTTGTGTTGGTGAATTTGGCGAAAAATCAAACGACTTGGGAATTTTGCCCTTTACCAGTGCGCCCATTTTGTACAATTAGGGTGGATATTTCCCAGCAAGATGACCCCCTAGCGGCGTTGCTGGGGGCGATCGCTAAGAAAAACATTGATCAGGCTGTGGTGCGACTACTGTATCAGTTGCGACCAGATCAATTAAATGCGATCGATATGCCGAAACTGCACGCAGCTCTCAGCAGCGCCCACAGTTATACTATCCAACCGGAATTAATTAGTCAACTGGCCCGCCCTCGTTTGCCTCAATTGGCGGCGGGAAGTGCGATCGACCCCTTAGAAGCCCTAAAAACCTATTTGGATAGCCACGACCATTTAAAGGGTTTACAGCAGGATATGATCGAAGCTGCTAAGGGTTTGTTAGCTGAGAATACCGCCGAGTAAATTAAAACGCTATACTTAAACTAATTCCCAACATAGTCAATAGCACTAGAACTTATCTAATATTATGAGCAATCGTCTAGCCCAATCATCAAGCCTTTATCTCCGTAAACACGCAGATAATCCCATTGACTGGTGGCCTTGGTGCGATGAAGCCTTAGAAAAATCTCGAACTGAAGATAAGCCCATATTTCTGTCTATTGGCTACTCAAGTTGTCACTGGTGTACAGTTATGGAGGGGGAAGCGTTTTCTGATGCGGCGATCGCTGAATATATGAACGCTAATTTTATCCCCATCAAAGTCGATCGCGAAGAACGTCCAGAAATTGATAGCATCTATATGCAAGCCCTACAAATGATGACTGGTCAAGGGGGCTGGCCGCTAAATGTATTTCTCACCCCAGGCGATCGGATCCCCTTTTATGGTGGCACCTATTTTCCCATTGAACCCCGCTACGGAAGGCCTGGCTTTTTGGATTTATTGAAAGCCATTCACAACTTTTACCATACTGACAAAAATAAACTGGAAACTGTCACGGAGGAAATTCTTACCCAACTGCGACAGTCTGTGATTTTACCACCCTCGGAATTAACCGAAGATTTACTGAAACAAGGACTAGAAACTAACACGGGAGTAGTTGGTCGGAATAACTACGGCGGTCCTCGGTTTCCGATGATTCCTTATGCAGATATGGCTTGGCGGGGAAGTCGCTTAATTTCCTCATCTAAAGTAGATGGTAAAGCTGCCTGTTTGCAACGAGGAAAAGACTTAGTGACCGGAGGCATTTATGACCATGTGGCGGGAGGCTTTCATCGTTACACGGTTGACCCGACCTGGACTGTTCCTCACTTCGAGAAAATGCTTTATGATAACGGTCAAATTCTTGAGTTTTTGGCGGATCTATGGTCTGAGGGTGAGAAACAACCTGCTTTTCAACGGTCAATAAATGGTACGGTGGAATGGTTGAAACGGGAAATGACTGCGCCACAGGGCTATTTTTACGCGGCACAAGATGCTGATAGTTTTGTCACCTCTCAGGATAAAGAACCGGAAGAAGGGGCGTTTTATGTGTGGACTAATCAAGAGTTAGAAACTTTCCTAACTTCGGAAGAATTTGGGGAATTACAAGCACAATTTACGGTGACAAAATCGGGTAATTTTGAAGGTAAAACAGTATTGCAGCGCTGGAATTGTGACGAGTTAGACCCCTTAATAGAAACGGCTTTGGCTAAACTGTTTGCAGTCCGTTATGGTGCGCCCCCAGAGGAGGTTAAAACTTTCCCGGTGGCTGAGAATAATCAAGGGGCTAAACAAAGGGACTGGCCGGGTCGTATTCCGGCGGTTACTGATACTAAGATGATTGTAGCATGGAATGCTCTGATGATTTCTGGGTTGGCGAAAGCGGCGCGGGTTTTTGATAATTCTGAATATTTGGAATTGGCTACTACGGCGGCAAAATTTATCCTCAAACATCAGTGGGTTGATGACCGTTTTCACCGGGTTAATTATGATGGTCAGGTGGCGGTCTTATCACAGGCGGAAGATTATGCTTTATTTGTCAAAGCGTTAATTGATCTACATCAAGCTAGTTTACAACAGCCGGAATTGGCAGAGTTTTGGCTGACAAATGCTGTGAATGTTCAGAGTGAGTTGGACGAATATCTCTGGAGTATGGAATTGGGGGGCTATTTTAATACAGCCCTTGATGATGCTGAAACTTTGCTAATTCGTGAACGTAGTTATATGGATAATGCTACTCCGGCGGCGAATGGGGTGGCGATCGCTAATTTGGTGCGGCTATTTTTGTTAACAGAAGACCTGAACTATTTAGATCGCGCTGGGCAGGCTTTGGAAGCCTTTGCTAGTATTATGCGCCAGTCTCCACAAGCCTGTCCGAGTCTGTTTGTGGCTTTTGATTGGTATTGTAATAATACTTTGGTTCGCACTAATTATGAGCAAATTGCTAAGTTAAACAAGCAGTATCTACCTACTGCTGTTTTTAAACTTGATCAAAATTTGCCTACCGGTGCGATCGCCCTCGTTTGTCAGGGTCTCAAATGCAAAAAACCCGCCCAAGATGAGGCGGAAATGCTAACTCAATTGCACGACAGTCTCACTCGTACATAATACCCCCAAATTGGCTTGGGATTAATTCCCAAGCCTACATATACCCTCACCCAAGAGTTGGCGCTACCCTTCCCAAATAGTTAAGTTTTGCTAATATATACGGCTAGAGAGTTTTGTTATTTAAAACGACATTAAGAATTAATAAGAATTTATTGCTAATTATTCTCAAACCATTGACGAGTTTATAGGGGTTCTGCTAGACTGTAATTAATGTTACCCAAGGGCTTCTAGTGTCTAAATGCCAAAAACAGGGTCTACAACCCTTGTCATATAAGGAATTAGCACAATTACCCGACCAAAACTTGCCTCTGGCGATGCACCAATTTTCCCAAAAAAATGGGCCTCCCAAAATAGGCATCTTGACAAAATAGACATTTTGTGCATACCATCCCCAACCAGATCCAGATAATAGGCAGAAATATGACCTTGTGAAGACTAGGAAAATCGATAAATGCTAAACTTAAAGCCTTGGAAATGGGCAATTATAGTCAGTCCGATCGCCATCATAGTTGGATTTTTACTAATCTCAGCGGGGTGGCAAATTCATAGCTGGGGCATTAACTGGATCTGGGGAATTTTCACGCTGCTATTATTAGGGTGGCGGTGGTTATTAGTGAAGTGGACAAAGCCAGATATTGCCCAGGTAGAAGCGGCGATAGACGAGGCGGCTGCGAAGTTTCAATTAACGGAAGAAATGGCAGCAGCGACGGGAGGAAGTGAAGCGATCGCACAGGTAGAAAAAGCGGTACAAGAAATCCTGATACAATCGCGAAATGATCCGCCATTTTGGTTAGACTGGGGGCAATTTGGGGAACGCTGTAAAGAGTTAGTAGTTGTGATTGCTAATATCTATCATCCAGAGGTAAAATATCCCCTACTTGATATTTATGTACCCCAGGCTTATGGATTAATTAGGGGAACAGTAGATGATTTAGATAGGTGGATGCAAGAACTCTCCCCAGTGCTAAATAAAGTAACAGTAGGACAAGCCTATCAAGCCTATGAAGTTTATCAGAAATTAGAACCATCAGCCCGGAAATTATGGCAGGTCTGGAGTTGGGCTTCATGGATACTTAATCCTGTGTCGGCGGCGGCGAGGTTAGCGAGTCAGAAATATAGCAGTAAAGCGAATCAAGAACTATTAGTTAATTTAGGTCAAATGATGCGAGAGGTAGCCCTACAAAACCTCTCCCGACAAGCGATCGCTCTTTATGGTGGCGAACAACTTCCTCTGACGGCGTTAACTGTTACCGAGGACAATTTACCCCAGGCGAAAACCCAAACTTTACAGGAGATTATCGCCCAGGCTGACCCTCCCGAAAAGGTGGCACAAAAACCGATTAGTATTCTGTTGGTAGGACGCACTGGGTCAGGAAAAAGCAGTTTAATTAACACCCTATTTCAGGCTAACCTCGCGGAAGTTGATGTTCTTCCCAGTACGGATCGCATTAAAAATTACCACTGGAGTACACCGACAGGAGAATCCCTAAATTTGTGGGATACTCCGGGTTATGAACAAGTGAACCGAGAAGACCTGCGGGAGTTGGTAGTTAGTGAAGCCAAAACAGCAGATTTGCTATTATTAGTCACACCAGCCCTAGACCCAGCCCTACAAATGGATCGGGATTTTTTGCGGGATATGCGTGTAGAAGTTCCTGACCTGAAAGCGATCGCTATTGTCACCCAAGTTGACCGTCTGCGTCCGGTCAGAGAATGGCAACCTCCCTATAATTGGGAAACTGGAAATAGACCGAAAGAAAAAGCTATTCGGGAGGCGACAGAATATCGCCGCCAACAGTTAGGAGAATTTTGCGATCTGGTTTTACCCCTAGTTACGAGTGATTCCCCAACTCAGAGAAATCCTTGGAATGCTGAGATTTTATCCAACCATTTAGTAGAAGCAGTCGGACCGACCAAACAACTAAGACTAGCCCGATTTTTACGAGATCAAAAATCCCGAACTCTCGCCGCAGCTAAAATTATTGACCGCTATACCCGCCAAATGGCAACTACCCAAGGATTAACAGCTTTATTAAAAAGTCCTGTCCTCAAATTTATCTCTACCCTCACCACCGGAAACCCTACCCTCGCCTATCTGTTGGCTGAACAAATACCCATAGAACAGCTTCCGGTGGCGATCGGTAAATTGCAGATGGGTTATGATTTGTTTTGTCTCCTCAGCAGCGATCGCACTAAATCCCCTAATTTTGACCTTCTCGCCCTCTGGCCGCTACTTTTAAATAACCCCGATCCACCTGACCATAATGCTTGGGCTTTCGGACACGCTTTAGTTGAATATTGGACCCAAAATCTCACGGTTGAACAACTCGAAAAGCGATTTGATTACTATTTCCAATCTGAGAAAACCTAATACACACCAGCCTAGCCTAGGCTACCCTCTCACCCTCTCACCCCCCCAGCTAACCATAAGTTTTGCTAATTTATACAGCCAAATAAATTTTATCTTCAAAAGATTGTTAAGAATTGTTACAAATTTATTGAAAATAGCTGGCAAAAAGTTGACGAGAGAATGGGGGTTATGATACCCTAGAAGAAATCGCACCCAAGGGTTCACTATGTCTATCCGCAAAAACAGAGGCTACAACCCCGATTATATGGCGATAAAAATTATTCTCTCCCCAAAAGTTGAAGCTGGCGATGCACGAGTTTTTCCCCGAAAAGCGATCGTCTTTTTTCCACCTCTTGACAAAAACGCCATTATGTGCATATACCCTATTTTCCCCACAAGGCGGGTTTAATGTAATTATCAATTAATGACCGGGTGGGGCGGGTTTATTGATATTCCGGTGGGGAAATGTCATTGACACCATAACCCCCAGCGGCGGGGAAAGAAAGGGCGGGTTTATTGATATTCCGGTGGGGAAATTTCATTGACACCATAACCCCCAGCGACAGGGAAAGAAAGGGCGGGTTTATTGATATTCCGGTGGGGAAATGTCATTGACACCATAACCCGCCCCTACCATTATCAATTAATGACCGGGTGGGGCGGGTTTATTGATATT
>NZ_JARPLC010000004.1:0-13842 GCF_032350395.1 Limnospira sp. PMC 289.06 | reverse complement strand
TAATGACCGGGTGGGGCGGGTTTATTGATATTCCGGTGGGGAAATGTCATTGACAGCAGAACCCGCCCCTACCATTATCAATTATCAATTAATGACCGGGTGGGGCGGGTTTATTGATATTCCGGTGGGGAAATTTCATTGACAGCAGAACCCGCCCCTACCATTATTAATTGTCAATTAAAAATTCTTGAATAATTTTCAGGTAATTTTTAGGGTCTTCTAACATGGGAAAATGAGCAGTATTTGGCAAAATAGTAAGCTGAACGTTAGGATTGAGAGTAGCCGCTTGTTTAGCCATTTCCATAGGGATAATTTGGTCATATTCCCCAGCTACCAAGAGGGTAGGGACTGTTAATTTTTTAAATTCTTGAGGAAACCATTGGGTAGCTTCTTTGCTGACGGATGTTAAGACAGTACCATAGGCGGCGGCAAAATCTGCTAATAAGAAATCCTCTAAAAACTCTCGGCTGACCTGACTAGGTAAGGGACGATGCAGAAATCTCGCCATAAATATTTGATGAATTAAAGGCATTTTTGCCATCCATTTTGGGCGAAACATGACCACATAGCGACTAAATTTATGGAAAGTTGTAAATGATTTTTCATCATATTCAAAAATACCACTACAGGTTAAGATAGCCCGAACTACCATGGACGGATAAAGATTCATAAAAATGGCAGCAACGGAAGCGCCCATAGAGTGAGCGTTAATATAGACTTGTGGAATATTTAAAGCCTGTAAAAGGGCGGCTAAATCCTGAGCATATTCGGTTAATTCATAACTTCGATCGCCATCATTTAAAGCAGGTCGATTAGACCGACCAAAACCCCGCATATCATAAAGTAAACAATGAAAGCGATCGCCCAAAGCCATAGCGGTACTTTCCCAATAGCGACCCGACCCACCCCAACCATGAATAAACACCATAACCGGCTTAGAACTTTCTAAATGGTAGGGAGTTCCCACCCATTGATAATAGTGTTCTACGCCATTAATAGTAATATAAGAACTATCGGGCTGCTGAGTTAAACTAATCATCAAGCTATCAATTTGGTAATTTGCCAAGTTTTTTTAATATAGCAAATATTGCCTCAGATGCAGTCATAGGAGAAGCTGTTTTTAAGCCAATTAACCCAGTTTCCAGCCACCAGCCCCAGGTCTGGTGAGGAAATCGCCACAAGTCCAAATGTTCTACAGGCGGGTCAGCATAGAAACCACCATCACCGGCACCTAATAGCCCAGAACTCCAGTGAGTAAAGCGATCGTGACTGATACGGTAAAAGGGAAAATTCCCGACCCGACCAACTCCCCAACCATCAACGGCAATTAATCCCCTCACCTGACCCCCTGATTGTTGCCATCTGTAAGCACCTACCATAGCAGCCACCACACCGGCACTAAAGCCAATAAATATCAATGGTGTCAGAAGGCGATCGCCAAGATTATCCTGTAAAAACTCCCCCAAGGCGATCGGTGAGAGAGGGGAAGATAGATCAGCCGGAAACACCAAAAGCCCATTATCTCCCCAGTCTACTCCCAGTCTATCCAAAAACTGATCTGTAAAATGGGGCGGGTGAAATCCCGGACAGATAACAGTAGTTATAGTTGTTGAATGTTCCATTCCCACAGGTAAATGATATGACCAAACTATTAGTAGTGGCAACCGGAAACCCTGGTAAGTTAAATGAAATGCAGGCTTATCTGGGTGGTATCGATGTGAAATTGCAGCTTAAGCCCGATAATTTGGACGTTGAAGAGACCGGAAACACATTTTTGGAGAATGCCTGCCTAAAAGCCAGTGAAGTGGCAAAGGCGACCGGAGAATGGGCGATCGCAGATGATTCAGGACTAGCCGTAGATGCCCTAGGGGGAATGCCAGGAGTATATTCAGCCCGGTATGCGTCCACCGATAGCGATCGCATTAGTAAATTACTCAAAGAACTGGAAACCGCCGCCGACCGTAGCGCCCAATTTATTTGTGCGATCGCCATATCTCGTCCTGATGGTTCTATTGTCCAACAAGTCCAAGGAATATGTCCAGGAGTGATTGCCCAAACCCCCCAAGGTCAAGGAGGTTTTGGCTACGACCCCATTTTTTATGTTCCTGAGCAGCAAATGACCTTTGCCCAAATGTCTCCAGAACTCAAGCGAAAAATCTCCCACCGAGGAAAAGCCTTTGACCTATTACTTCCCCAACTGAGTACCCTTCTCAATGGGTAGGAAACCAGATCACTTATTGATCGTGCGATCGTCTCAAGGCGTGGATAAGAAACTCCCACCACTACTTCCCCAGGTGGGAGAGGCTTCATGGCGGGGAATAATCGCCGAAAGCGTTTAAATTGCTTCTAGGTTCTTTTCTCCTGTGCGGATACGAATAATTTGCTCAACTGGAGAGACAAATATTTTACCGTCTCCAATTTCACCGGTACGAGAAGCCGATACGATTTTCTCTACAACCATATCAACGTGCTCATCTTCGACCACAATCTCAACCTTGAGTTTTTGTAGGAACTCAACTGTATATTCCGAACCCCGATAACGCTCAGTCTGACCTTTCTGGCGGCCAAACCCGCGAACTTCCGAAACCGTCATTCCAACAATGCCAGCATTGACCAGGGCAATCTTGACTTCATCAAGTTTAAATGGCCGAATAATGGCTTCTATCTTTTTCAAGGTTTTCACTCCTAACGCTTACTGTTTGACAATCCTACACTTGGCAGTTGGGTTTAGTGCCTGCTGATCAGGTCTTCCAGGGAATCGGTCGAACTTTCTTTAAGATCAGCTCACCAGCTATCTAAGATACTACCAGTTCGATGCAAATCTCCCCAGGGGGTAGACATTCGACTCCGATTTATTCAGCCATACATAGCCCAAACCATTTGATATCACTATCAAAGCCCCGCAATTGGTAAATCGTGATACAATTGCAGGAAAGCCTCAACCCCCTAACCCTATCGGAACCAACCGTTAGGCCTGATAGTGGCGGCTTAACAATGTAAAATCTTGTTAAAACCCTAACCGCCCAGTCCCCTTAAACAAATTCCTTACTAAAATAGAGGTTTTAACTCAACAATATAGTTAAATTAGAGGAGCGATCGTGCAACTTCAAACTAAAATTGCTGCGGGGCGTGCAACAGGTGCGTTTGCGCTCATTGATAGTCTTAAACGTCATGGCGTACAGCACATTTTCGGCTATCCTGGTGGAGCTATTCTCCCCATTTATGATGAACTGTATCGAGCCGAAGCTGAGGGCGGTATACAGCATATCCTAGTTCGCCATGAACAGGGGGCATCCCACGCTGCTGATGGGTATGCCAGAGCTACCGGACGAGTGGGAGTGTGCTTTGGTACATCAGGACCAGGAGCGACTAACCTAGTTACTGGCATTGCTACGGCTCACATGGACTCGATACCAATGGTAATCATTACCGGACAGGTAGCCCGCCCCGCCATTGGTACAGATGCTTTCCAGGAAACAGATATTTTCGGCATTACCCTACCAATAGTCAAACATTCCTATGTGGTTCGTGAACCGGGTGATATGGCTCGCATTGTGGCGGAAGCCTTCCATATTGCCAGCACAGGCCGTCGGGGTCCGGTACTCATAGACGTTCCCAAAGATGTAGGTTTAGAGGAATTTGATTATATTCCGGTTAATCCAGGAGAGGTTTCTTTACCTGGCTATCGTCCTACTGTTAAAGGCAATGTTCGCCAAATCAACCAAGCTATTAAACTTATAGAAGAAGCAGAACGTCCCCTGATGTATGTCGGTGGTGGGGCAATTTCCGCCGGAGCCCATGCAGAAATTTCGGAATTAGCAGAGCTTTTTCAGATTCCTGTAACTACCACATTAATGGGGAAAGGTTCTTTTGATGAAAAGCATCCCCTGTCTGTGGGAATGTTGGGAATGCACGGAACAGCCTATGCTAACTTTGCTGTTAGTGAATGTGATTTGTTAATAGCTGTGGGGGCGCGATTTGACGATCGCGTTACGGGGAAACTTGATGAATTTGCCTCTAGGGCGAAGGTGATT
Organism: Limnospira sp. PMC 289.06; assembly: GCF_032350395.1. Taxonomy (NCBI): domain Bacteria; kingdom Bacillati; phylum Cyanobacteriota; class Cyanophyceae; order Oscillatoriales; family Sirenicapillariaceae; genus Limnospira; species Limnospira sp. PMC 289.06. The sequence goes on along the minus strand of NZ_JARPLC010000004.1, from coordinate 9,808 downwards.
CATATTGACATTGACCCGGCGGAAGTTGGTAAAAACCGCACGCCGGAAGTGCCAATTGTCGGAGATGTTCGCCAGGTGTTGATAGACCTGTTGCGCCGCTGCCGGGAAATTGGAGATGTCGGCAACGATAATCAAACTCAATCCTGGTTAGAGCGGATTAACCGTTGGCGGGAAGATTATCCCCTGGTGGTTCCCTCTTATTCTGATAGTCTCTCTCCCCAAGAGGTGATCGCAGAATTAGGAAAAATGGCACCGGATGCGTACTATACCACGGATGTGGGTCAGCACCAAATGTGGGCGGCTCAATTTTTGAAAAATGGCCCCCGTCAGTGGATATCTAGCGCTGGGTTAGGAACTATGGGCTATGGTATCCCGTCGGCTATGGGAGCTAAAGTGGCTTTGAGCGATCGCGAGGTGATTTGTATTGCTGGGGATGCCAGTGTGCAAATGAACATCCAGGAGCTGGCTACTATAGCACAATATGGCATAAATGTCAAGACTGTAATTATTAATAACGGTTGGCAGGGTATGGTCCGCCAGTGGCAACAAGCCTTTTATGGTGAGCGCTATTCGGCTTCTAACATGGAAATCGGAATGCCAGATTTTGAAATGTTAGCACGTTCCTATGGGGTAAAAGGCATGGTCGTTAAGAGTCGTGACGAATTACACCAAGCACTAGCGGAAATGTTGGCTTATGAGGGTCCTGTGCTGATGGATGTTCATGTTACTAAGGATGAAAATTGTTATCCTATGGTAGCACCAGGAAAGAGCAATGCTCAGATGATAGGATTACCTGAACGCCGGCAGTTAGAAAAAGCTGTTGAGTTAATCTATTGCAGTAATTGTGGGGCGAAAAATGTCGCCAGTAACAATTTCTGTCCTGAGTGTGGCACGAAACTGTAAACAGTCATCTATCACCTAGTAAATAGTAGGGACAAGGTTGGTCTTGTCTCTACTGGGTCAATTATGGATGTTCTGTTATCTGGCGACCTATCAGTTAATAGGGGGAAGCTGTTAACCTTCCGTCGGAATAGAAAATAAGATGATCAGCCAAATCTGGATTTTTTAAGAGTAGTTGATATTGGGTGGGCGCAAACTTAATCACTTCGTAGTCAAGAGTTTTTAAGGAGTTTTTCGGCCAGGGTAAAAAGGAAGTTTCGGGGTTAGACAAGTTGAATTGATAAATCTCTGGGGTATCTTGTCTAATTAAAATTGTATCGTCCAATTCGCGTAAATTATGGTGCATGACTGTCTGAATGCTATTGGTGGTAAATTGTACCCTTTCAAAGGGTCCGTCACCGGGTTCGCGACTAAATGCGATCGCATATTTTTCACCCCCCCCAAATAGATACAAACCCTGTATTAAACCGGTCCGATAAATATAAGCACCCCGGTAATTATCAGGAATAGCAGTAATAATAGCGGGGGTATTAGGGTTATCTTGTAACATCCCCAAAAGAATATTTTGAGAAATTGAACCAGCCACCTGCCAATTTTGGTTCAAAGATTGAACAGTCAACCCAAAAATCAACAGTAAAATTGAGGAGACGACCAAAATCAGCCGGATATTCATACACAAACACGCGAGGACTACTGCTAGATAAATTGACGCAAACCCAGAACCGAAATAGAGGTATCTTTCCCCTTGGGTGTCTGTAATTGACACAAATACATTAATGGCAGGTAAAACCGCTACAAAAAAACTACCTGCTAAAAATAGCAGTAAAGGGGGGATACTTGGGTCGGGAGTGCGGCTTTTAAACAGTAAGGAAGTACAAGCTAAGGACAGGAGAACAATTAGCCAAAAAATCGATAACCACAGACTAAAATTAGAGTTAAAAATCGGGGGCAGAAAAGTCCTAGTTGGGTAGATAATCAAATTTTGGGCAATATGAGCCCAATCAAACCTTAAATGAATATCCTCACCGTATCCCCCTACCAGTGTACCAATTTTGATAACTCTCCAGATAAAATAAACTGCCAAAACTGCCACATAGGGAATAATTAAGCCTAGTCTATTTTGCCAAGATTTGCCATTTTTTTTATTGGTAAAATAGTCGTAAATTTCAAACAAAATAATCAACCCAGGAAAGGTGACGAGAGATTCCTTTGATAGCACTGCCATAAAAAATAGCAGTAGAGATAATATATAAGGATATTTATATCGGGAATTTCTGCCGATTAAATAAGCGATAAAAGCTACAAACCCAAAAAAGCTAGAGATGACATCTGTGCGCGCAGAAATCCACGAAACTGCTTCGGTGTGACTAGGAAGTAGTAAAAATACAAACCCGGAAATATAGGGTAAAACTATTTTATAGTGGCGACCAATGGGAAAATTACGAACTAATAAACTAGCAGTCCAACCTACTGCTAAAGCATTGCTGAGATGAAATCCCAAATTAGTTAAATGATAACCGAGGGGTTCATTACCCCAAATTTGATAATCTAGGAAACTGATTAAACTCAGAACCGGACGAAAAAACAAAGATTGACCATGTTGTTGATTGACCCACAATCCCCAAGGTCCGACCTGTTCAAAAATGGCAATTAACACTAAATCATCTGACAGAAAAAATGAGTTAATAATAGGATAATAACAAACTATACCTGCCAGAGCGATAATGACAATTAATATAGCCCGATAAATAAGGAGCGATCGCCCTTGATTAATTTTGAACATTAAACTTAACTTTTTCCCCAATGATGAATTGAATATGTCCTAAGTATCAGTCTCCACGCCAGAGGCTGTCCAGGGAGTTAGAATAACATAACATCCTATCAGTTCAACCTTAAACCTAGGAACGAAATAACGCCTAACTACGTCAAACTAGGTCATCTGTATATTAGCCGAGTGGTTGAAAAGGCGATCGCAAAACTTAAAATATCCTCATAGGCTACCAGACATCAACTCAAGACTTGAATTGTAGATCAAGGTTCCTCAGTTCCGGACGTGCTATCCTCCTTTGTGAGTGTGTGAACATCGAGAGGAGTGAATAACATGGTATCAACACCAGTCCCTTCCCAGAACATCAAACTATCGCGCCCAGTAACAAATGCAGTCAACCCGGCCAAAACCCGTCCCGTCTTTGGGGGGGAACTTCCTAGTAGTCCCCTATTTGGTACAGACGGCATTCGCGGGCGAGTCGGAGAACTTCTAAACGCACCGCTGGCGCTACAGGTAGGCTTTTGGGCCGGACAAATTCTCCGCCAGCAACAGGACAATCTCGGCCCTGTCATCCTGGCACAAGATACCCGGATTTCGGGTAATATGTTAGCGATGGCCCTATCGTCGGGGTTAACGGCGGCGGGACTAGAAGTATGGAATTTAGGAGTTTGTCCTACTCCGGGAGTAGCCTACCTCACCCAAACCTGTAAAGCTATGGGTGGGGTGATGATATCCGCCAGCCACAACCCCCCAGAAGATAACGGAATCAAATTTTTTGGCGCAGACGGCACAAAACTCTCCAGCGACCTCCAGAAGCAAATAGAAGCAGCCCTACGGGGGGCGGAAGCCTTCCCGGTTTATTCTGATTCCTGTGGACAACATTACTACAGACCGGAATTAGTCCAGAATTATGCTGATTCTCTGTATCGTCCCCTGCTACCAACTACTAACCTACAGGGAATGCGGGTGGTTTTGGATCTGGCTTGGGGGGCGGCGGTAAATATTGCACCTCAAGTATTTAGAGAAATGGGAGCCGAAGTGATTTGTTTACATGAGTCTCCCAACGGTCATCAAATTAATGTTAACTGTGGGTCTACGCACCTGGACCTACTCCGCGAAGCTGTTATAGAACATCAAGCCCATTTAGGATTTGCTTTTGATGGGGACGCAGATCGGGTGTTAGCGGTCGATAGCCGGGGTCGTACCGTTGACGGCGACTATATCCTGTACTTCTGGGGGCAGACCCTCAGAAACGCGCAGCAACTGCCCCAGGATTTGATTATTTCTACGGTTATGGCAAACTTGGGATTTGAGAGAGCCTGGGAAAAACTGGGAGGAAAAATGATCCGCACCCCGGTGGGAGATCAGCACGTCCACAGCGAAATGAAGCGGACGGGATCTATGTTGGGGGGTGAACAGTCGGGCCATATCCTCTGTCATCACTACAGCATCACAGGAGATGGTCTACTGACGGCATTACACCTAGCAGCTTTAGTGAAGCGATCGCAAAAATCGCTCAACCAACTGGTGGATGATAGTTTCCTCACCTATCCTCAACTGTTACGAAATGTCAGAGTGGAAAACCCGGACAGCCGCCGTAATTGGAAAAACTGCGAACCTCTACAAAATGCGATCGCTAGTGCTGAAGCTGATATGGGGGATCAAGGTCGCATACTGGTGCGCGCTTCTGGTACTGAACCGCTGATCAGAGTTATGGTAGAAGCGGCTAACCCTAACCTGGTGCAATATTGGTGCGATCGCTTAGTGGGAGTGGTGCAACAATACTTAATTGCCTAATCTCCCCTAATGATGGGCATAACAGGGCGGATCAGATTGGGCAGTCCCCTAATTGTTGGTATATAATTTCGATTAGCGTGACCAACCAAGGCGGTTTTTAGTCGGGGAGCAAGTTACAAATGCCTAGTTACTGCCCAACTTAGAATTGAACCCAAAATGGCATCTAAGACTAAATCCAAAAAAAAGAAGTCCCGGAAAAAAAAGTCCAAACAACAGCAGAAAAAGCCGACCCTAACTAAAGCCCAACTTAAAGCTAAACAGCGCCAGTTTGCTAAAGACGTTAAAGCTGTTCTAGGCACTGTAATTCCCACTCTAATTGTTGGTGCGATCGTTGGGGTGGCTCTGTTTTTCGTCAAAGATGAAAGACTCGCCATTGCTGGTGGTGGTGGCATATTAGTCTTGGTTCTTTGCTATAAATACCCCCGTCATGGTCTCTGGGGTTTCCTAATCTATATGCCCTTCTCTGGAACTATTACTTACTGGATTGGGGGCGGAAATGTCATATTTCAGCTTGCCAAAGATGGCTTTTATTTTCCAGCCTTAGCTTCTATGTATAAAGACTGGAAAAGCAAAGGACTCCCTATCATTATTCCCAAGGCTCTTAAACAACCTCTGCTAATTCTTCTGGGTTTTTGTATTCTCACCATCATTTGCGTCAATGGCTTGCAACAACTTGACCCCAGACCGGGCGAGAAACCCATAGCTATGGGAATTTTGGGGTTAAAGGTATTTATGGGCTATGTTCCCCTAATTACCTGTGCCTACTACCATATCAGAGACAAAAAAGATTTGCTGTTTCTAACTCGCATGACCCTAATACTGGCAATTATATGTTGCCTTTTGGGCATGGTACAATATCAATTTCTCGCCAGTGGTCGCTGTCAAGGAACTGACCATCTGACAGGAGACGATCTGTTTCAAGCAACCATCGAGTATAAGTGTTTCGTAGGCGGATCTTTAGTTTTTAGCCCCTCCCAAAATATGATCCGACTTCCGGGAACCTTTGTCGCTCCTTGGCAGTGGGCTTGGTTTTTAATTGCTAACGCCTTTTTTACCTTTGCTACCGCCTTTAGTGATCCATCAGGAAAATGGCGTATAGCCGGATTAATTGGCATGGCATTAGTATTTGTAAATGCTGTGATTTCTGGACAGCGTATTGCCTTAGCATTAGTGCCGGTAGTGACAATTATTCTACTGGTTCTCACTGGACAAATTGCTAATCTCAAGCGCTTTATTCCTATTGGTGGGGGTCTCGGATTACTTTTGGGTATAGTCATGATTGCTAACCCAGAAATGGTTCAGGAACGAGTTGATAGTTTTGTGGATCGGTGGAATGCTTCCCCTCCCACTGACTTTATTTCCGGGCAGTTTGATCAAAGCAGTGGCGCACAACGGGGAATCCTTGGTAATGGTCTCGGACGAGCGACTAACTCCGCTCGTGTTTTTGGCAGAACTCGATTGATTGAAACTTACTATCCCAAGCTGATTTATGAAATTGGACCCCTAGGGACGATCGCTTTTCTATTTTTTGTAACTGTGATTACTTTCACAGCTTTTAAAACTTACCGTTCCGTTAAAGAAAAAAGCCTCCGCAGTTTTGGGGCTTCTTTCTGGGTGTTTGTTTTGGTGATTAGTTACAACACCTATTATTATCCCCTCGATGTTGACCCGGTAGCGGTTTATTATTGGTACTTTGCCGGGGTTATCTATAAATTACCGGAAATTGATAAGCAAGAAATTAAACGACTCATAGAAGAAGGAGAATTAGATGAAGATGAAATATAATATCTCAAAATCTCCTTATGCAATAACTTGTCAAAAACTGGCAACCATGACTAATAAATGCCCGCGAACATAGCCATCATTATCCCCCGACTATGTGGCGGTCTAGTTAGGTGTCTCTTCGTCCCCAAATTCGCTTTTTTGACAGAGTTAGGATAAACTATATTTATGGTCTAGCATGGGTTAGCTGTTGATTAACTACGGCTTAGATAACCAGTGGGAATATTTAATTTCAATCATCCACCCTTCCCCTCGACCTAATTAGCAAACAACAGGCAATTGATAGCTATGAAAATTATTGTCGCTAGTCACACTTATATTGTTGATCTCAACCGGGAGAAACTGCGGATTTTAGCTAACCTTGAACCGGGTATTGAGGTTATAGTGATTGTACCCCGTCTTTGGAACCCTGGCGGTGTCCAAAGTGAGCAGGTTAAATCCGAACCTGTGGATGAGGGAAATTTTAAGGTGGTTCCTATATCTAACCTTAGTCAAAATAACCAAGGTTTGCTGACTTTTGGTCTGGATTTAATTCCTCTGTTACAATCGTTTAAACCTGATATTATCCAAATCGAGCAAGGGGCAAAAGCCTTAACCTATGCTGAATTTATTACCCTAAATAAACTCCTAGGTATAGGCGCGAAAAATGTGTTTTTTACCTGGTGGAATTTACCATATACTCTCAAATTTCCCGTGTCGCTACTGGAACAATATAACCTAGGTAACACTGATGGTATTATTGTAGGAAACCAGGACGGGGCGGAAATTTTGCGCGACCATGGATATCAAGGACCGATGGAGGTGATGCCTCAATTAGGAGTCGATGAAACCCTATTTAAACCGGAACCACAACCGGAATTAAGGGCGGAATTAGGCATAGAACCGGATACCTTTGTGGTAGGCTTCGTTGGTCGGTTTGTGGAAGAAAAAGGACTAATCACCCTAGCTAAAGCATTAGCTAAGGTCAAACATCACCCTTGGAAATGGTTACTACTAGGGCGGGGAGAGCTGCGATCGCCACTTTTAGACCTAGCTCAAGAATTAGGGATTCAAGACCGGCTAATTATAGTCGAGAGTGTCGCCCATGACCGGGTTTGGCAATATATCAACGTCATGAATACCCTAGTTTTACCCTCGGAAACCACCTACAAATTTAAAACCCTAACCTCCGTCGGCTGGAAAGAGCAATTCGGCCACGTTCTCATCGAAGCTATGGCTTGCCAAGTTGCCCTAATTGGTTCGGACTCTGGGGAAATTCCCTATGTAATTGACCAAGCTGGGTTAGTCTTCCCGGAAGGGAACCCCGAAGCCCTAGCCGACTGCCTAGAAAAGTTAATCAGTAACCCAGACTTGACCCAAGAACTAGGTCAACGGGGATATGAGCGAGCCCTCTCCTGCTACACTAACCATGCCCTAGCCAAGCAACAGCTGGAATTCTATAAACAACTTTGAACTCCCGGAAAATGCAGTATTTCCCAAGGACACAGGTTCCGCCCTAGAATTTTCAAAAATTGGTAGTCTAAAATACCGATTTATCGACAGTTAGCCCTAATATTAGAAGGCGATCGCATTATGAAACCACCACTGGCAGCCCCAAATCCTTTCCGCGCTCTCAAGATTACTGACCAAAGCACTAACCACACCATAAACTAGCCAAAGGCATATCTGATGATTGTTTCAAGTTTATATTTAGGCTGTGAATCAAATATTCACACTCAGAATATGTGGTCAAAGCCTGAGTGAGCAACTGCCAATAAACTGTGTACGGGAGTTTATGGAGAATAACTTGAAAATTCGTGATGCACTCGAAAACGATTTACCCCAAATTATCGAAATTTACAATTTAGCCGTTCCCCAAAAAATCGCCACGGCTGACCTAGAGCCAATTTCCGTTGAGAGTCGGTTAGGCTGGTATCGGGAATGTCAGTCAGCCCAACGCCCCCTATGGGTCGTGGAAATTGGCGATCGCATAATTGGATGGTTGAGTTTTCAGGCGTTCAAGAAGCGAGCCGCCTATGATGCTACTGCCGAACTGAGTATATACATCCATACTGACTATCAGGGACAGGGAATTGGCAAAAAACTACTCCATCAAGCCATAGAAGAAGGGCCAAAGTTTGGCTGTGAAACTCTACTGGCTCTAATTTTTGCCCATAACCAACCCAGCCTGAAACTCTTTGACAGTTTTGGCTTTCAACAATGGGGTTATCTCCCACAGATAGCTGTCATTGATGGAGTCAAACGGGATTTAGTGATTATGGGGCTGCACTTGTGTTGAGCCATGTTGAGCCAGAATATCCCGTAAGTGACCAACCACTTGCTCAGGCTGTTCGATCATGGCTAAATGTCCACAATTAGCAAGTTCAATCACATTTTGATAGCCACTGCGAAACAGATGATGAAAACTAGCCAGGTGGCGAACATATTGAGGTTCCATGATCTGATCGCACATTCCTGCCAAAAAATACACAGGCTGCTGTAATTGAGCCACCACTTGGGGGAGGCGATGCACTTCTGTCTCCGTAGTCGAATCCAATAAAGCACCTAAGGCCGCCTCTGGGTCCGCCATCACAAAATCAATTAATCGCTGGCGGCCCCATTCCCTAGAAACCGGACTAGCGACTTGCGCCCTGGTAAACAGCAAATCAATTAGAGGTAGGCAACAAAGCCATCGCGGACGAAACTTGACAATTTGTTCCCCTGTGACTCGGAAACGCTCAAATTCCTCTTTTAGGTAAATACCACCACCAGCATTCACGCAAACCACCCCCGCAATGCGATCGCTCAATTGCTGCGCCGCTAATAGTGCGATCGTCCCCCCTAAAGAATGTCCCACAAGCCAAGCCTTAGAGATATTTAACTCCTCGAGTAATATCCCTAAATCCTGAGCATAAGAAGCCGGAGCATAGTCACAAGAATATGGATGGCGACTGGCTAACTGAGAATCGCCAAACCCTCGCAAGTCATAGCATAAGCACTGATACTGAGGTTTTAGGCGATCGATTACAGGTTGCCAATACCGACGACTCAGCAGCCAGCCATGAATAAATACAACAACATCGGACCCATCTATTGGAGCCGTCAGATCATAGGCGTGTCCAACGCTGTGGATTTTAATAGTTGCCATAGATAACATCCTACTCTGAATCCGTCACCAGCTAAAAACTTGCGTACTAAGCAGATGATTCCCCTATAATTGACATAATTAGGGGTCGAGAGAGATGTCACCATCTCCCCCTCCCATTCAGAACCGTACGTGAGAGTTTCCCCTCATACGGCTCCTAGTCTGATTGTTCCATTGTTATGGACACAGCGTTGGCGTTATCTAACGCCGTCTTATCATCGTGGCAGTGGCGGTGCAGTAGCTGAAGATTCTTGTATTCATCCTTTCCACCGTGGCTTCGAGCTACAATGTGGTCTACTTCAACTAGGTCTGATGGGGTAAAGTATTGCCCACACCAGGTACACCTGCCTTTTTGCTTTTTGAGTAGTTTGGCTACCTTTGCTGGCGTGTCGATTGCTTGTCCTTTTCTGGTTGCCCAGTAAGTCCAATTTCCGTCA
>NZ_JARPLC010000003.1:95301-110841 GCF_032350395.1 Limnospira sp. PMC 289.06 | reverse complement strand
AGTGGTCGCCTCTGGTAGTAGGTTCTACTTCACGCCTTCCGTTCCCCGCTTCAGTCCTGGGGTTATGATTCCCAAAACTGGGGGTGGCTATCGCCGTTACTCTCAACGCAATTGTTAAGAAATCGTTAAGATTCCCGATTTTGCGTTTTGACCTTGAGTTCCCTGCCTTGTTTTGTATATTTATATACCAAACTTTGGGACATATAAACATTTATGGGGATGCTCAGAGGCGAGCCTCTTATATTCAACCAAGGGGCTGAAGTCGCCATCAGGCGGTTATTTCGGGTGTTTCTACCCTATTTAATGCCTGAACGTCCCGCACTGTATATCGATTATATCAACTTAGTCCGCTGAAAAGCGATCGCCTAAGCGGTTACGTTCCATCAACTCAGTGATCTCAGACCTAGGTAATTCTGGCGGGTGCGGAAACTCCTGGTTTTCCTGAGAATACTCGCAGGCGATCGCCTCGGGGTAGGGTCTAACAGGTTTTGGTTTCCTAGGTCTAATAGTATTGGGTACATCAAACCCCTGAGCCGGTGGAGTTTGATTAACAGAAACTGGGGGAAGTTCCACAGTCGGACGGGGAACCTTCACAACTTGAGTATCAATAACAGGTTCTGGGTCAGCCACAGTCGCCATTGTGGTATCAATAGCAGGTTCTGGGTCAGCCACAGTCACAGAAGCGACCGTCGAGAAAGTATAAAAAATCCTACCATCATCTGTTACCTCAAACTCAGCCGCAAATTCCAGCGCCTTTTGGTCGAGATAAGCCTGAACTTGGGGACCGGGAAGCTGAGTAGCCAAAGCCAGGTCCAAAGGGGTGATCCGTCCTTGATGTTCCCGGATTAAAGCATAAAAAGCCGTATCGAGGCGTTGTTGTAGGCGGCGGGACTGGTAGGAGTAGTATCGCCATAGCATCCAGCCACCGACCCCAGAGGCGATCGCCAATAGCCAAGGAAAAGCCGTCCGCATGAGAAACAGTAAAAAAGCCACCGCCAGCAATAGAGATAAATACTCTCCGCCGCCGGGAGAATGGGGACTTGATTTTGGGGAAATCTGATTTTCGCTCATTCAAATAATGATTAAAGTTATGTTACATTTTTTATGAGAGGAGAGAACACTGGGTCTGCTATCCTCAGCACTTGGTGAAATTTCAGCATCTGCGTTCAGGCCTCCTAGGACTGAACCGAGAGGCATTCAACCAATCCCCGATCTTCTCAAGTAGCGAGATATAAATCACCCGTTGGGTTCAAGGTTAGCACTGCCATATAATTGACAGAGACCTTTAACCAAACTAAACGGGAAAGTCTGGCTAGTCTGGTGTATTGACCCATATGAGCGTTAGAGTTCAGACCTAACAACCAAGGCAGCAATTAATATTTTAGGAATCCTAGCTTCATGTTCTCAAAGGAAATCACCGAATCAAAAACCTACAAGTGGTTTGACGAAAGGCTAGATGTCCAAGCGATATCCGACGACATCACTAGCAAATACGTCCCTCCCCACGTAAATATCTTCTACTGTCTGGGTGGGATCACCCTAGTTTGCTTCTTAATCCAGTTTGCTACTGGGTTTGCGATGACCTTCTATTATAAGCCGACCGTCGCCGAAGCATTTACCTCTGTTCAGTACATCATGACAGAAGTAAGTTTCGGTTGGCTGATTCGCTCTATCCATCGCTGGTCTGCCAGTATGATGGTATTAATGATGATCCTGCACGTTTTCCGGGTTTACCTAACTGGCGGTTTCAAAAAGCCACGGGAACTCACCTGGGTAACAGGGGTAGTTATGGCAGTGATCACAGTTTCCTTTGGCGTAACTGGATATTCTCTTCCCTGGGATCAAATCGGCTATTGGGCGGTTAAAATTGTATCTGGAGTTCCCGAAGCTATCCCCATTGTAGGTTCAACTATTGTTGAATTGATGCGCGGTGGTGCTGCGGTAGGACAACCCACTCTCAGCCGTTTCTACAGCCTGCATACCTTCGTTTTACCCTGGTTGATTGCAGTATTCATGTTGCTGCACTTCCTGATGATCCGTAAACAAGGTATTTCAGGCCCCCTCTAAACTCTGCCTAAATCTTAAACCATCAGATGGGAGTAGCTTTTGCTACCCCGATGGTGGCAGAGCCGAATCATAATACTAAGGAGAGCGATCGCACCATGTCAATCATGAAAAAGCCGGATCTTAGTGATCCAGTCTTGAGAGCAAAAATTGCTAAAGGTATGGGCCATAACTACTATGGTGAACCAGCTTGGCCCAATGACTTGCTGTATATTTTCCCGGTGGTTATCGTGGGAACCTTTGCCCTAATCGTTGGTTTGGCAGTCCTTGACCCTGCTATGGTAGGAGAACCTGCCGATCCGTTTGCGACTCCCCTGGAAATTCTGCCAGAGTGGTACTTCTGGCCGGTGTTCCAAATTCTGCGGGTAGTCCCGAACAAATTGTTAGGGGTGTTAATGATGTCTTCCATTCCGGTAGGTCTATTGGTGGTTCCTTTCATTGAAAATGTCAATAAGTTTCAGAACCCCTTCCGCCGTCCTGTCGCTACAGCAATATTCCTATTTGGAACTTTTGTTACCCTCTGGCTAGGTATTGGCGCAACCTTCCCCATTGACAAGTCTTTCACTTTGGGCTTGTTCTAGTATAATGACACCAGAAATCGGGTTTCTTAGGCAATTGAGGCGAAGGTGTCCAATATTGTCTGGGAAGCTCGGTTTAGTTTTGATGAGGTTCAGAGTTATCGGGAGGGAAAGGTTATCGCTGAAGGGTCAAAAAAAATAACAGGTGCGATCGCCATTAGTATAATCTGGCTAATAGGAGCCATTAGCGATCGCCTTTGGTTTATCTTTGATCGGTCTGTACCCGCCTGGGACCCCGCCTATTACCTAACAGGAAGCCTGATCTATCGCCGCGCCTTCGAGGACCCCCAATGGTTTTCTGGTCAATGGTGGGATTATATCTGGAACCTGTCAGCCAAAATCCCCCCCCTAGTATATATTCTCACCATTCCCTTTCAAAATATATGGGATCCTAGTCCAGACACTGCCAACCTAGTGCATCTGCTTTTTAGTGCCATATTACTAGGGTCTGTGTACGGTATCGGATGCCAACTTTTTAACCGCCAAGTAGCTTTATGGGCGGCGGGTTTATGCTTATTACTCCCGGCATTATATTTATATCGTTTTGAATATCTCCTAGATTATCCCGTCACGGCCAGTGTCGCCTTCTGTTTTTTCCTGCTGACTATGTGGCGCAAATGTGAACAACCGCGTTATCAGTGGTTATGGGCGATCGCCGTAGGAATATCCGTAGGACTGGCATTTTTAGTCAAACAAACCACCGCCCTATTTTTGTTTGTTCCCCTGTTGTGGGTAACGGTGGGAACCCTAAAAAGACGGGACTGGGGAAGGTTTTTTCAAATGGCGATCGCTGGCTTGCTGTCTGTGTTAGTCTTCGGTCCGTGGCTGTCAAATACCTGGCTGTTAATGATCACATCAGTACAACGGGCCACTATATACGCCGCGCGCGCCGAAGGAGATCCTCCCTTAACCGACCCCGAAGCCTGGACCTACTATCTAAGTCTCCTCCCGGACCATGTGTCCTGGCCGTTATTATTAGTTCCCATTGTCGGTTTTTTACTTTACCTAATTCGGTGGCGCAGCCTTCCCCCAGACACCCCGAAATCTAGTTTCGCCTGGTTAGGAGTCTTTCTCATTGGGGGATATTTACTCTGTTCTCTCAACCCCAATAAAGACTTTCGCTACAATTTCGCCCTATTACCCATGCTCTCAATTGTATTAGCTTGGGGACTCACCCTCTGGCCGAAATGGTGGGGGGTGAGAGTGCGTTGGGGAACTTTAGCCCTAGCTGTGTTGTTAATGATCTTAACTCTGTGGCCCGTGGGTGGAGTTCCCGGTCAACAATTCCGCAGCTTGCTAAGTCCCGGAAATACCCGCCACGCCGAAATAGGCGTTAACTGGCCTCACCCAGAAATTATATCAACCATTTTGGCAGCCGAACCCTACCTACAGAATACCATCGGGGTTTTGCCTTCCACGGAAAATATCAATCAGCATAATATCGACTACTATGGCGCAATTAAAGATTTTCAGGTCTACGGTCGCCAGGTGGGTATTGCTTATGACGAAGTTTCTCAAGATGCTGGTTCCCTTTGTTGGTTTATCACCAAAACGGGAGATCAGGGTTCTGTCGATCGCATTAAAGAAGCCCAAGCCTTGATGGTAACGGCGATCGCCCAAGGTCCTCAATTCCCAGTTTATCGTAATTGGCTCCTACCAGATGGTAGCACTTTAAACCTCCATCGTTGCACCCCCTCACCCGTGGAAGTTTCCCCCCGCGCCGATATTTCTGAGGTCGTGAATTTAGAGGCGGTAATTGTTCCTGAAAGCACCCCCCCAGGGACTCCCATTCCCATTACCTACATTTGGTCAGGTCCCCCACAACAGCTTGAGTCGGGTTTGGTGTTATTAACTTGGACTGGATCAGATGATGACAATAATACCCAATGGTTCCACGATCGCGCCATAGGTTCAGGACGGCTAGAATTACCAGAAGACACAGCCACAGGGTTCGAGGTGGTTGAACGCATGGCTATGCTGCCGCCACCGGATGCTACACCGGGCAATTATACCCTGCAAGCCACCTATTTAAGCCGAGAAACCGGGGAAACCTATGCGATCGCCTCCCCCCCCATTACCCTCACCATTGACCCTAATGCAGCCCCCTCACCCGCCCCAGAATTGGATTTAATTACCCAACTTCAACAACTCGCCCTAAAACTTCCCCAGGGTATACAGGGACTGGAGGTAATTTTTAATGAAATTCGTCGCATTAACCAATATGATCCTGTCCAGGACTATACCAAACAGGCCCAAAAAACCCTAGCCTATAGGTTAAACCAAGAACCGGATAATTTAAACCTAGCATATAGCCTAGCTTTAGCTTCCGTGTTAGAACAGGATGTAAATGGAGCGATCGCTGCTTTAGAAACAGTCACCAAACTCGATCCTAATAACCCCTTCGCCCATGGTTATCTCGCCTTTGTACACCTATATAATTTTAACGCTAGAGCTGCCGAAATTGCCCTAAAACCTGCCTTAGAGTTAAGCCCTGAACAACCAGAGTTTTTAGTATTACGGGGGGTTTCTGCCCTGTTACAAGGGCGCTTTATGCAAGCCAAACAGGACTTACAAGCATTAAGTTTAATTAATAATTGATAATTAATAATTATTAATTGTAGGGGCGCGCCTCCGCTGTCAATTCTCCATCCCCACAACCATCTTAATAAACCCGCCCCACCTGCTGTCAATTCTCCATTCCCACGACGATATTAATAAACCCGCCCCACCGTTTCGACTGAGAAACCGGGTTTCTTGACCACCATATGGGTGGTGCGTCAGATGAACAAAATTTGCCGTTGACCCGATAGGTTATCCCTCTGACGCACCCTACGATATGTGTAATAATTAATCATTGTAGGGGCGCGCCTCCCCTGTCAATTCTCCATTCCCACGACGATATTAATAAACCCGCCCCACCGTTTCGACTGAGAAACCGGGTTTCTTGACCACCATATGGGTGGTGCGTCAGATGAACAAAATTTGCCGTTGACCCGATAGGTTATCCCTCTGACGCACCCTACGATATGTGTAATAATTAATCATTGTAGGGGCGCGCCTCCCCTGTCAATTCTCCATTCCCACGACGATATTAATAAACCCGCCCCACCGTTTCGACTGAGAAACCGGGTTTCTTGACCACCATATGGGTGGTGCGTCAGATGAACAAAATTTGCCGTTGACCCGATAGGTTATCCCTCTGACGCACCCTACGATATGTGTAATAATTAATCATTGTAGGGGCGCGCCTCCCCTGTCAATTCTCCATTCCCACGACGATATTAATAAACCCGCCCCACCGTTTCGACTGAGAAACCGGGTTTCTTGACCACCATATGGGTGGTGCGTCAGATGAACAAAATTTGCCGTTGACCCGATAGGTTATCCCTCTGACGCACCCTACGATATGTGTAATAATTAGTAATTGATAATTACTTACTATTTGAATTGGCTGTAGCGCACTAGACAAAAACTAAAGGTTTATCCTTTAAGGGGCTAAAGGCTTCAGCGTCGAAGCGGTAGAGGGTGGCGGGTCGTCCTGCGCCGCGAGAGGTTTTGATACCTGTGTCAGACAGAAAGCCTAGCTTGAGTAAACGGGCGCGAAAATTGGAATAGTCCGAGAAACCCTCACCTAAAACTGTTAGATAAAATTGGTATAATTCCCCTAGGGTAAAGAGTTCTGGCAGTACATCAAAAGCTACTGGACTGTATTCTAACTTATTACGCAGGCGACGATATCCATATTCTAAAATCTGATTATGGTCAAATGCTAGAGATGGTACTTCTTCTATGGGATACCAAGCTACCCCGGTTGATTGATTAGGAATTAGTTGGGCTTCCTCAAATCTAACTAGGGCAAAATAACTCACAGATAGGTAACGAACATTATAACTCCCTGCACTTTCTCGCGGATCGCGATGGGGTCCGCCAAAACTATAAAGCTGTTCTAAATAAAGGTTTTCTACCTTGATTTTTTCATCTAAAATCCGATAAGCTGCATCTTCTAAAGATTCCCCTTGACGCACTAAGGTCCCCGGAAGACTCCAACGATCGCAAAAAGGTTGCTGTTGTCGCATTACCAATAATACCAACAGGCGATGAGCAGCGGTATCAATGGAAAAAATAATATTATCCACTCCTACCTTAAAGTCAGCGAGGGGGTGGCTAGTCGATGGTTGTGGGGGATTTCCTGCCATATTCAGGACTGCTGGCCAGAACTAGATTGATATAAATTTTGGCGGGCGATATAATCAGCCACCGCCGCCGGAATGGGATGGGGATCACCTGCTTGGCGAAAATCAGTGGAGGAAACAGGTAAACCCTGCCAATTGGCGATCGCCACTTTTCCCCCTAACTCCCGCAGTTTTGCCAAATCGGAGTCTTCAATGTCGTAGCCTGGTCGGGGAACCACTAATAAGTTAACCTCACCCAACAGATCATTAATTTTATACCAACGGGGTATCTGTGATACCAAATCTGAGCCGATAACTAGGGTAAAGTGATCATTAAGCCAAGATTTCCGAGCCTGGTGGACGGTTTCAATGGTGCGGCGACTGCTAAGTTCTGGTTTGAGCAAAATATTATTTCGGGGTGGATAAATTGAGTTAATCAACACAAATAGCATGGCTTGTCGATGGTCCAGGGAAGCCCCATGAGACTTAAAAGGGTTATCAGCAGCCCAGACTAAAACGCGATCGAATTTCTGAGCTAGTTGAGTTAGAATAGACTGGTGGCCTTCTGTGGGAGGATCGGCGCTGGTTCCAAACAAGGCAATTCTGCTCATCGATTAATGCTCATCACTGGGTTTATTATCCCTATATACGGGGAAACTCGCAACAATAATCATCATCCTTCCGTAACCAGAACAGTCAGCATTGTAGTCCAAAATAACAATTCACAAAATACCCCTTATGGCTAAAGAATTGGCGATTGAAACCCGGGGACTAACCAAACAATTTGACCGCCATATAGCAGTTCATGACCTTGACCTACAGGTGGCGGCGGGGGAAGTTTACGGATTGATTGGCCCTAATGGGGCGGGAAAAACTACCCTACTGCAGATGCTGGCGACTGCAGAAGAACCCTCAACCGGAGAGATTTATATTCACGGAGAAAGGCTATTACGCGATCGCACTAATCCCACTTTAAAGCAGTATATTGGCTATCTCCCTGATGATTTTCCCCTCTATGATGATCTGACAGTTGAGGATTATCTCGACTATTTCGCTGGATTATATTATCTCCGAGAACCTAAGCGATCGCAACGGATTTATGAAGTTTTAGAATTAGTGGATCTTACCCATAAACGCCATAGCCTAATTGCTACCCTGTCTCGGGGGATGAAACAAAGGTTAAGTTTAGGGCGGACAGTAATTCATCAACCCCTCTTGCTGTTGCTTGATGAACCCGTTTCCGGGTTAGACCCCATCGCCCGCCAACAGTTTCGCGACATCATTAAAACCCTCCGAGAAGCCGGAATGACAATTCTCATTTCTTCCCATGTTCTCAGCGATTTAGAGGATTTTTGTACATCTATCGGTATTATGGAACTTGGCTATTTAGTCGAGAGTACATCTTTAGCCGAACTCTATCAGCGCCTGAGTAATCAACAAATTTTCATTTCCACTCTCGGACCTGTTAATCCCTTAGTTACACATTTAAAAAATTGTGCCAATATAGAAGAGTGGGAAGTAATTCCCGAAACTCAACAGATACGGGTGCAGTTTACCGGTGATTTAGAAACACAAGCCCTTTTATTGCGATCGCTCATAGATGCAGGTTTACCTATTACCCAATTTTATCCCACCCAGGAGAATTTAGAATCAATTTTCTTGAAATTGGGACATAAACAGGCATCTTAAAACCGCTCACAATTAACCAACTATTCTTGACTTCAGGTAATGATTATGATACCTAATTTGATGGCATCTGTAGCTAACTGGAATCCCCAGTTAATTCGAGAATTAAAAGGCAGACTCAAACCTCGCAACATTACCTTAGTTAGTAGTGTTTCTCTCCTCAGCCAAGCACTGCTGATCTTCTTCTTTTATGCTCAATTACCCACCGAAAAAAGTCCCTATGGTCGATATGTCCTAGACTCTAAACAGTTACCCATAGTCATTGAATGGCAAACCTGGTGGAATGATATATTTATGACCCTGAATTGGATTTTACCCATGGCTTTAATGTTGGGTGGCGTGTATATGCTCATTCAAGATTTGGCCCTAGAGGAAAAGCGCGGCACCCTCAATTTTATCCGCCTCAGTCCTCAACCAGGTCGGGATATTTTAGCCGGAAAGCTAATGGGTGTTCCCATTTTACTATACCTAGGATTATCTTTAGCTTTACCATTGCAGATTGTCGTGGCTATTAACGCACAAATACCCATGGGATTACTGTTATTACAATACGGGGTATTTGCTATTGTCGCCATGAGTTTATTTAGCCTATCTCTGCTATTACCTTTAGTAGGATTTGCCGCCGGGTGGCTAGGAGCATTAATCGCTGTATTTATAGTCTTTCCCAGCTTACAATTTTTTCAATTAATCTTTGGTGTAGCCCGATTAGCAAACGATAACCCAAATGCTTGGCAAGATTTTAATAATCGCTGGGATTTATGGATTAAATGGTTTAATATTCCGGTTAGCTATAATATAGCTGCCTGGTATGGATTTATGAGCCTAAGTTTAGTGATTTTAATGGTGGGGACTTGGCAAGTTTTAAACCGCCGATTCAGTGACCCCGCTACCACATTACTCAGCAAAAAACAGAGTTATTTAGCAGTATTTAGCCTCAACATATTTTTACTGGGTTTTGTCACTCCTATCCGGTCTACATCATGGCAGGACTTAGGAACATTTTTCCTATATGGGCTAATTCCCTGGTGCTTATTGTTGGCGATCGCCGCCTTATCTCCTCAGCGTCAACCCTTGCAAGATTGGGCGCGTTATCGTCGAGAGTCTACCCGTAATCACCTCAAAAATCGCCAACTATTCCAGGATTTACTCTGGGCAGAAAAAAGCCCCAATATGTTAGCAATATTCGCTAATATCATGATCACAATTGTCCTGTGGACTCCCTGGATTTTGACCGCGAAATTTAAATTTAATTCTTACCAATCTCATCAAAATTGGCAGGTTATTTTTAGCTTGGTTCTCCTGGGTGGTTTAATTCTAATTTGTGCAACTGTAGCGCAGTTAATTCTACTCAATAAAATCATCAAACCGCAACTTTGGGCGGGAGGAATTATTCTCGCTATCCTGGTATTTCCTTTCATTTCCATAGTGCTTATGGCAATAGAACCCCACCAATATCCCCTGCCATTTTTGCTGTCTTTTATGCCTTGGGCTACTTTAGAATCAGCACAATTTATCGACTTTTTCCTGGCTATAGCTATCCAATGGACTGGCTTATTCTTACTGAATGTGAAGCTACATAAAAACTTGCTCAAAGCCGGAGAATCTCAATCTAAAGCCTTGCTAACTAACAGGTAGATTGACCTAGAGTTTTTCTAACTCAGATTTTCTAACTCAGGGTGATTGATAGCGATCGCCCTGTATTTATCTAATCGCCAAACGGTGTTATGGGATACAATTGTCATAATTTGTGGCTGTCATAATGGTGGATTACACACCCGACAGTAGACCTAGACCCTCCCCTGGGAGTCCACAATTCCTGAAATATGAAACCTAGAATTATCGTTTGCAATTTAGGACGCACTGGCTACAAAATTTTTTGTCTGTTGAGACAACAAGGAGCTATTGTTGTAGGGGTGAATGAGCAACCCGTCAAAGGTGAAGGATCAGATGTAGTTGTCGGTAGTTTTCGCGCCGCCTCTACCCTGTTAGCCGCTGGTATTCAAAGCGCCCATGCCCTCGTACTGGCTGGTAATGATGATGCTACCAATCTAGCAATTTTAATGCAAGCGAGGATTCTCAATCCCCAAATCCGAATTATTAGCCGTCTGTTTAATACTAATTTAGGACAAAGCCTCGATCGCATTTTACCAGATCATACTACCATGAGCGTCTCCGCCCTAGCCGCTCCCGTGTTTACCTTTGCCGCTTTGGGAAGTCGTGCTATTGGTCAACTGCGACTATTTAACCAAACCTGGCCAATTCATGAAGAATTTATCGATCCTGAACATCCTTGGGTCGGTAAAAGCCTCCATGACCTATGGTGCGATCGCGATCGAATGCTGATCTATTACATTCCTAATAATAGCCACTTAGATCTAGTTTCAGCAGTTATTGAGGGACAAAAACTTGATGTAGGCGATCGCCTAATTATTGCCACTAAACCCAGTATCCGCACCCAGCGTTTCAGCCTCTATCAAAGGGGGATGAAATTCATCAACAGCCTAAAAAAGTTTCAACAGCATGGCAAAAAAGCCCTTTTAATAACCCTGGTGTTAATGCTGACAATTTTCTTGGCTACCCTAACTTATGTAAGCATTAACTTAGATAATTCCCTAGTTGACTCCCTATATTTTTCAGTAGGAATGATTACCGGGGCTGGTGGTAATGAAAAAGTCGCAGAAAATGCCCCTGATAGCATTAAAATCTTCACCGCCATAATGATGCTAGTAGGTGCCGGGGTAATTGGTGTCTGTTACGCCTTACTTAATGACTTTGTACTAGGAACCAGGTTAACTGAATATCTCAACGCTACACGGGTTCCACAACGCAACCATTATATAATCTGTGGTTTGGGTGGCATTGGTGTTCTAATTGCTGAACAACTACACCGCAGCGGCTATGAGGTAGTGGTCATTGATCGCGATCCTAACTGTCGCTTTATCAGTACAGTGCGATCGCTTAGAATACCCTTTGTCGAAGGTGATGCTTCCCTGTCGTCTGTCTTAGACAGCGTCAATGTTCGACAAGCAGAAGCCCTCCTCGCCGTCACCAGTGACGACACCGCCAACCTAGAAATAGCCCTCAGCGCCAGGGCTATAGCACCCCACCTGCGGATGATAGTTCGTAACCAAGACCCTCAATTTGGGTTAATGGTTCAGCAGGTATTTGATTTTGAGACCGTTTTGAGTCCCACAGAAATTGCTACGCCCGCCTTTGCGGCAGCGGCGATCGGCGGTAGAATTTTAGGCAATGGCATCACCGCTGATAGTCTTTGGGTCGCCCTAGCTACCCTCATCACCGCTAACCATCCCTTTTGCGGACAAAGGGTGAGAGATGTCGCCACCAGAGTTGATTTTGTCCCCCTGTACATCGAAACCAACAGCCAAACTATACATAGTTGGAAGTTATTAGACTCCCTGCTAAATCCTGGAGATGTTCTTTATTTGACCCTTCCCGCGCACCGTCTCCAACAACTTTGGCATCCTCTATCTATTAACCGTCTCCCCGGGAATTTGAGCCCAACCGAAAAAGCCACCAGCGACAGATAACTTATCCCTGATGTCTGCAATGTTTTCCTGCTAACCGTTTCAGGTTTTCAACTCTACTATAGAATTTGTGACAAAAATCTCTTAGTCCGTTCTTCTTGAGGATTGTTGAAAAACTCCTCTGGAGTCCCTTCTTCCACCAACAGACCATCTGACATCAAAACAACGCGATCGGCTACTTCTCGCGCAAATCCTACCTCATGGGTGACACAAACCATCGTCATCCCCTCACTAGCCAAAGTCCGCATCGCATCCAATACTTCCCGCACCATTTCCGGGTCGAGGGCGGACGTAGGTTCATCAAATAACATAATTTTCGGTTGCATAGCTAGGGCGCGGGCGATCGCCACCCGTTGCTGCTGACCCCCAGAAAGCTGACCCGGATACTTTTTCGCCTGTTCCAGAATACCAACCCTTTCCAAAAGTTGCATAGCCACCTCCTCAGCCTTAGCTTTCGGCCATCGCCTCACCCAGATCGGTGCTAGGGTGACATTTTGCAGGATGGTTAAATGGGGGAATAGGTTAAACTGCTGGAACACCATTCCCACTTCCCGACGAATTTCCTCAATATTTTTCAAATCATGGGAAAGCGTGATCCCGTCAATAACAATACTCCCTTCCTGAAATTCCTCCAAAGCGTTAAATGTCCGAATAAACGTAGATTTTCCCGAACCACTCGGACCCATGATCACCACCACCTCACCCCGTCTCACCGTTAGGCTGACACCTCGGAGAACATGGAAGTTATTACCATACCACTTATGGACATCCTGAGCGATAATGACAGCATCAGAAACGGGTGTTTGCGAGTCTTGGGGCGGACCGGCTTGTGTCTGTGTCATTTTAGGTACAATTCAAGTCATATTAAATTTTACCGTCGATTATACCTGAAATCTGCCCGGACTGCCCGACACAGATTTTTTCGTTTTTACTTGCGATCGCCCCCTTTATATCGCTAAGATAGAGTGTTTGGGTTAAAAAAGTTATGAGGAACCATTATGTCAAAGCGAACTCAAGTCGTTCTCACTAAGGATGTTAGCAAATTAGGACGGGAAGGCGATTTAGTAGAAGTAGCCCCCGGTTATGCGCGCAACTATTTGCTACCCTATAGTTTCGCAGTCCGCGCCACTCCCGGTATTCTCAGACAGGTCGAACGCCGCCGGGAAGAAGAACGTCAACGGTTGATTGAACTTAAACAACAAGCCCAATCCCGCAAAACCGCCCTGGAAACCATCGGTCGGTTTACCATTGCTAAACAAGTCGGCGAAAATGAGGCTATCTTTGGAACCGTCACCACCAGCGAACTAGCCGAAGCCATTCAGAAGGCTACAGGTCAAGAAGTAGATCGCCGTGGTATCACCTTACCTGATATTAACAAAATTGGTTTCTATAAGGCTGAGATCAAACTCCATCCTGAAGTTACCGCCACCGTGGAAATCCATGTAGTTGCTGAGTAGCTATCTGCTACCATAGAACTATCCTGGGGCGCAAGCCAGACGCGCCCCCGCTTCCGCTAATTAATAACTGTTAAACAGCCACTATCTACTATCTACCGTCTACAATATCCTAATTATGGCTGAGAGTCTGCCGATATCGCCGTTAAGCAACGATCGCAACCCTCCCCAAAATATTGAGGCGGAGGAAGCCATTTTAGGTGGCATACTTCTTGACCCGGAAGCTATTAGTCGCGTCGCCGACATCCTCAAACCAGAACATTTTGCCATTAGCGCCCATCAAAGTATTTATCGGGCTACCCTAACCCTTCATTTACAGGGAAAACCCACAGATTTAATGACCGTTACTACCTGGTTAGCAGATCATAATCAATTAGATGCTGCTGGCGGTCAGATGAAGTTAGCCGAATTAGTCGATCGCACTATTTCCGCTGTTAATATTGACCAGTATTCTTTATTGGTCATAGATAAGTTTTTGCGCCGTCAGTTAATCCAAGCTGGTCAGGAAGTCGCCCAGTTAGGCTATCAGACTAACATGGAATTAGAAAAGGTTTTAGACCAAGCCGAACAGCGGATTTTTGGGGTAACACAAATTAAACCAAAACCCGATTTATTGTCAATTTCAGAAACCTTAATTGAGACATTTCAGGGCATTGAAGAACGCTCCGAAGGATTAGCATTACCAGGTATTGAATGCGGTTTTTATGACTTAGATGCCATGACCGGAGGCTTTCAACGGTCGGATTTAATTATTGTAGCTGGTCGTCCCTCTATGGGAAAAACCAGTTTTGCTATTTCGATCGCCCATAGTATTGCTAAAAAACACAATTTACCAATTGCCGTTTTTAGCCTAGAAATGTCTAAGGAACAGTTAGTTCAACGACTGTTATCTAGTGAAGCCAGAATTGAAAGTAATCGACTGCGATCGGGACGCATTAGCCAAGCTGAATGGGAACCCCTCACTCAGGCGATCGGAACCCTATCAGAATTGCCAATTTTTATTGATGATACTCCCAACCTTACAGTTACCGAAATGCGCTCAAAAACCCGCCAGCTACAGTCTAAACAAGGTGGTAACTTAGGGTTGGTTTTAATTGATTATTTGCAGTTAATGGAAGGTGCTAACCCTGATAACCGAGTCCAGGAATTATCTCGCATTACGCGATCGCTTAAAGGTTTAGCTAGGGAACTAAATCTGCCAGTAATCACCCTCTCCCAATTAAGTCGAGGCGTTGAATCACGCACCAATAAACGTCCCATGATGTCCGATTTAAGAGAGTCTGGTTGTTTATCAGGGGATAGTTTAGTCACCCTAGTAGATAGTCGTTTACCAGTTCCCATTCGAGAATTAGTTGGCAAATCTGACTTTTCAGTTTTAGCTGTAAATCCAGACACTCAAAAGTTAGAAAAAGCCACAGTTCAGCGAGTTTTTGCCACCGGAGTTAAGCCAACTTTTCATTTAAAAACTCGTTTAGGAGGTACTATACAAGCCACCGCTAATCATCAATTTTTTACCCTCAAAGGTTGGGAACGTTTAGATAAATTGACTACGGGTTGTCAAATCGCTTGTACCGCCGAAACTAATATTTATTGGGATGAAATTTCTGCCATTGAACCCGCTACAGAAACCGATGTATATGATTTAACAGTTCCCGGTTTACATAATTTTGTAGCTAATAATATCATCGTCCACAACTCCATTGAGCAGGATGCCGATATAGTAATTATGCTATATCGAGATGATTACTACAACCCAGATTCACCAGATCGCGGTCTAACCGAAATTATTATCACCAAACACCGCAACGGACCCACAGGAACTATCAAGCTACTTTTTGACCCTCAATATACAACCTTCCGTAATCTCGCCAGAGGCAGATAATTCTTACTTTTAATTATTCCCTGTTATCCATTATCCATTATCCATTATCCTGTAGGGGCGGGTTCCACTGTCAATGAAATATCCCACCAGTAAGATTACTAAACCCGCCCCACCCCACCTGGTTAATAATTAATAATTAATAATTAATTATTAATTCGC
>NZ_JARPLC010000003.1:87035-95292 GCF_032350395.1 Limnospira sp. PMC 289.06 | reverse complement strand
GGGTGATTGAGGGCGGGTTGATTAATATGGTCGGTGGGTAATCTAATTAACTGTTGAACCCGCCCCTACAACGTGATCAATTATCAATTATCAATTAATTCGCGGGTGATTGAGGGCGGGTTGATTAATATGGTCGGTGGGTAATCTAATTAACTGTTAAACCCGCCCCTACAACGTGATCAATCAATAATGAACAATTGTTAATTATTCATTATTCATTATTCATTATCCTATGGTGTGGATTTTGATAAAATTGGTTCCCTTAGCCTTCCCAGAAGGGATACCACCAATAATCAAAATTTTGTCTCCGGGGGAAGCCATTTGGCGCACTAATAGATAAGTTTGGGCTTGATTTATCAGTTCCTCAAAGGATTCTACCTCCTGTTCCAGCAGCAGAGGTTTCACACCCCAAACCAGGTTTAAACGATGGTAAACCTTGGGATTAGGAGTTAAGGCAACCACAGGCGCTTTCGGGCGTTCAGCCGCCGCTAATTGCCCAGTATAACCACTACAGGTGTAGGCAATAATACAATGTAGATCGATAATTTTATCAATGGTATTTATCGCTTCACTGATAGCATGGGTCTCATCATTGAACGCGGGTGGGTAGTTGATGAAATTGATTTCCGGTTCCACGTCCTCTGCAATTTTCGCTAACATTTCCACAGCCCGAATCGGATATTTACCAACTGCTGATTCCCCTGATAACATCACCGCATCAGTTCCATCAATAATTGCATTAGCTACATCGGAGGCTTCAGCCCTTGTCGGACGGGGATTATTGATCATACTGTCCAGCATTTGAGTAGCTGTAATTACTGGAATCCCTTTTTGATTGCAAAGGCGAATAATTTGTTTTTGCAGTAGTGGGACTCTTTCGGGACTCATTTCGACCCCCAGATCACCCCGGGCTACCATTAAACCATTACACTCGGAAATAATCTCCTCTAAATTAGCGATCGCTTGAGGTTTTTCGATTTTGGCCATCACCGATATTTGTGACGCATTTTTGGACGCTAAAAAGTCTTTAAGAACTCGCACATCTTCTGCGTTCCGCACAAAGCTAAGAGACACCCAATCAACACCTAGAGAAATCCCAAATTCTAAATCTTGCTGATCTTTTTCAGTTAAAGACGGTAAACGTAGAGTTAAACTGGGAAGATTAACCCCTTTACGGCTTTTCAGAGTCCCTCCTTCAATGATTTTACATTTAACTTGATTCCCGGAAATTTCCTCAACCTTCAATTCCAATAATCCATCATCTAGCAGAACCTGGGCACCGATTTCCGCTTCTTCTCCCAGGTGCAGATAGTCGATCGCAATCGTATTAGGTTTACTCTCGTATTGGTCAATAGGAACTAGGGTAATATATTCTCCCGCCATCAATTGTATACCACCATCAGGAAGCTGTCCTACCCTAATTTTAGGACCCTGTAGATCTTGTAATAGGGTGATAGATGTTTTTAACTCCTGTGAAATTTCTTTCAGTAAGGCGACTGTTTTAGTGTGTTGTTCATGGCTACCATGGGAGAAGTTGAGGCGTACTACATTCATCCCCGCTTGGATCATTTGATAAAGCACTTCACGGGAATTACTAGCTGGACCAATGGTAGCTACAATTTTAGTTCGACGGTTTAAAGGTTTCATAATCCCTTGAGTAAATAATTAGGTCAGTGTATGAATTGAGTTATCTGCGAGAGTCATAATCATAGGCGATCGCCTATTCATAGATCCGATAATCTCATGGATTTACATCAGCTCGCCACCTATATTATAAAAGTATATTGGCAATTTGATAACTCTCCCATACCCTCTATAATCTCTTCTTAACCCAATGTTAAATCACCGGACATTTTCAGGATTTTGTCAACCCAACCACTTAGCCACCCAGCAAGGCGACTTTCCGAGTATCAAATAATTTGACAATTCCCTCAGTCACGGTTTTTTTAATGTGTGGATCACATCCAGCTAAAAATTCCTCTGACGAGATTTCCTGTTGAAAAAACTTTTGGGCGCGGTTCCGTTGATTTTGCATTTCTGCAAATCCCATTTGCTTCACCATATATGTTGTCAAAGGTGAATTTTTGATATCATAGTAAGAATGCTGAGTTCTCCCTTTTTCCAGAAGAATAAGCACCGTAGATTCTAATTCATCTTCAGGGTGATAATCATTTTCTATTTCCGGCAGAAAATCTATCAAAGAAACCGTCACAAAATTTTCCGATGGCATTTCTCCCATTAAAGTAGAAACCGGAATTACGCGACCAAATCGCAGAGATAAGGCTTCTAAAAAGGCAATAGTAAATAATTTACTACCTAGATATAATCGACCCACGGCAATATTTCTTTTTGCCCTGGATACCAATTGTTCATAAATGCTATCTTCGGGATAGCCTCGGAATTGATGAAAAACCACTTCCGGCTTCAGAAAATTCATAAACCCTTCCATTTTTTGGAGGGCTGTTCTATATTGACCAATGGTGTAAGCACTAGGATTATTCAGATGATGATTAGTTTCAGGAATTAGGTTCCAGGTATTATCTAAAAATCTGGCTGCACTAGGATCGGCGAAACTCCGCACGTCACGATTAGCCATACGAATCGATCGCTTGACAGTTTCGATTAGCTCCCCATCGGTTAATTTAAGGTTGAATTTGTCAACGATCGCCTGTAATCTTTGATATAAAATATCGCTATTATTTAATCCGGTTTGGGTAGGAGTTCGGAAGGGAATTGTAGCTTCTATACAGGCGACTATTTGCGCTAACAACTCTTGACTAAGAAAAGGTTGTAATACTTTCGCCGCCACTAAAGCACTTAAAAACTCATTTTGCCCTTCTAAAGGTAAGAGCATTTTCCCCGGAGACATATCAAAAATTATCCGCACCATTTCAAAGGTGGGATCTTCAGGAATATCTACGGCTTCACGAATCCAAAGATGTTCTCCTACTTGGCGAATGAAGGGAACTAAGTAATAGGTAAGATTAAAGTTAACGCTTTGGTCAACCTGCACATAAACCACATCATGGAATAAGGCGGCTAATACCTCAATAGCATCTTCGGAACCTCCCACCTCAAAAATATGATCTGGGGTATGAAAATACCGCCACGGTCCGGTCATGGTTTGGACAATTAATTCCGAAATGCTGACCAGTTTTTTCGCGTCTACATCAATCCCAAGTTGATTCATTGCCCAAATTAACCTTTGAAGGCACTGCTGATTATAATCCTGTTGTATATCCATCCGACCCACTAAAATTAGACCAACCTCTATTATAAATATATTTATCCTCAGAGTTGGGGTGATTATCTATAATCTTCTTCAGTTAGATCATCAGCCCACATTCTCTATTGTGCTATGCTATCGTCGGAAATCAGGATATCTATTTCCGTAGCGATCGCTACCTTGGGTTCTAGGGGCAAGACAAACTGAGGGTTTCTCCCTACAGATGGCTATACTCCCCAGCTACCACTACCTCACCTGCTAACAGGAGTTATGTAATTTTACTCCAACCCGGCAGTACCTCCCAATTTTAAAGAAGATAATAGCAGAATCAAGGATATTAATAACATCAAAGTTGAGATGGCATTAATGGCAGGTGTAACCGATAGTTTAATCATACCATAAACAAATAATGGCAAAGTAGTAGCACCTACCCCGCTGGTAAAAAATGATACCACAAAATCATCTAATGATAAGGTAAATGCTAATAAACTGGCGCTGAAAATACCCGGCCAAATTAAGGGAAAAGTCACCCGCTGAAACACTCGCCATTCATTGGCTCCTAAATCTAATGCGGCTTCTTCTAGTCTAGGGTCAAGGTCTGCTACTCTCGCCCTGACTACAATGGTGACAAAGGAAATGCTAAAGGTGATATGACCAATAATTACAGTTGGTAAACCGAGACTTAATCGCATCCCGGTGAGGTTTTCTACTAGCCGAAAAATTAGGGTCATAAATACCAACAAGGAAATTCCCAAGGTGATTTCGGGGATAACCATTGGTAAAAATAGCAAACTTTCTAAAAGTTGATAACCAGGAAATTTATAGCGTTCTAATGCTAAAGCGATCGCCGTTCCTAAAATGGTGGCGATCGCACTGGAAATAGTAGCCACTATCAGACTATTATATAAGGCTGACCAAACTCCCGTCGTCGATAGATCCGCCGTCTGTGCTGGAATGCTTCCCAATAAACTCCTATACCAGTCTAGGGTAAATCCACTCCACACCGCGTTAAAACGGGAAGCATTGAACGAATAAACCACTAAAATGGCGATCGGTAGGTATAGAAACGCAAACCCTAGGGCGACATTTACCCACAGTCCAGTTTTACCCAGGGAACGGATTAGCAAATCAAGTCTGGTCACAGTTGATCGGTTCATATTGTACTCATTATCCTATCCTACTCCTATTGGCAGATATTCTCATCTTCAAATCTCCCTTATCATCCTGATAGCTAACTAATACAACCGCAAATCTACTGAGAGTGATACCACTCGCAAAATTAAGTGTTTGAAGTCACACACATCTGTGGAATATTTTTTATAATAGGGAGAAGTCAAGCCGAACTATAAGCAATATTAAACATTCAGTTCACCAAAACTAATGACTAGATATTTGCCTAGTCGAGCTGGGACTTGATCCGCTTTTGTCGGTTGTGGGGGGACTACTCTCCCCACCCACCTGTTGTCAGAAAAGTTGAATTGGGAGAAGGATTTTGATTGTTACCCTTATTGTGCGCCTGTATTTGGCGATCGCTATTCTAACATTTGCCTATTTGTTGCAAAAATTTTTACGCGATCGCACCACCCCGAAAACACAACTATCTTCATGGCAGATCTTAATCTTAGCAGCAGCATTATGGCCGATTGTTTTACCGATATCTTACTTAGAGCGAAAGGTCAACAAACCTAAAATCGTCATGAGTGAATTCCCATCTTATCGATACTTAGGGAATCGCTCCTACAATCAATATCTGGGATACAGCGATCGTCGCGCTTCCTAAATATTCACCAAAACCGCTATCTTCGTGGGTGCATTACTTACCGTTTTCAGCCATTTGGAAATAAACCCAAACTGGAACTATGACTAACATCATTAACAGTATAGACAGAGCTGAACCCAAAGGCCAATGACGAGCTTGCAAAAATTGATTCTGGATTAAATTACCAATCATCACGGTTTTCGATCCTCCCAAAATGTCTGGGGTGATAAATGCTCCCAAAGCGGGAATAAATACTAAAATAGAACCCGCAATAATTCCCCGTCTGGTTAAGGGTAATAAAATCCTCCAGACTGTGCGGATATCGTTGGCTCCTAAATCTTGGGCGGCTTCAATCAAGGAAAAGTCGAATCTCTCCCAGGTTACATATAACGGTAAAATCATGAAGGGTAGATAGCCGTAGATTAAACCAACTAGGACAGCAAAGGGGGTAAATAAGAGGTTGAGGGGTTCGTCAATTAAATGCAGGTTTTGTAGTAGGGTATTCACCACTCCCTGGTCTCGTAAAATAATCATCCAAGCATAAGTTCTCACTAAGAAATTAGTCCAAAATGGAATAATTACCAGCATTAACAATAAATTACGCCAACCACGAGGACGGGTAGCTATGAAAAACGCAAACGGATAAGCGATCGCTAAACAAATGATCGTCGTAAATGCCGCTAGTTCCAGCGATCGCACAAAAACTCTCAAATATAGGGGATTCAACAGCCTTTGATATTGCCCTACCGTAAAAGACCACACCACCCCCCCATAGGTTCCCCGTTCCAGAAAACTGTAAATCAGCACAATCACCAGCGGCACTACAAAAAATATCACTAACCACACCGTCGCGGGTAAGATTAACCATATTCTCTTGTTCACACCGACAGTTTCCCCCAACGGACTTGAAGCCTTCTGTTTACCAAAAATCATATCACTAGGGTGATTGTGTTAAGTTTTGTTACAAAAATTAAGAAATGTTAAAAAAAATCGACTTTTTGGGGATACCCTTGACTTTATCGTTGACTTGCGGTACTATTTTTATATAATCGGAATATTCAAAACTTTTTTAATTTTGCAAATACCAAATTATATAAACTACACCTAGGATAGCGCCCTTCCCTCTCCCTGTCAACCCCTACTTTACTAACGGCGGCGAAATGTTTGGAAAATTGCCACCCATTCCCCCACCTCGGAACAGGTGTCCGTATTGCAGCCTGATCATTTTCTGGTATAATCATCGCCAATTGGACAAATGGAGGCAGGTAAAATACCCTGTCAATTCTCCACTTAGCGCCAGCAAGTGGTGCTGATCATTATAAAACCGACCAAGTAGCATACTTCAGATAGACCTTGCAAACCCTTAACTTCCCGGAAGCAACTCATACCCTGGTCAAATCCTTGACCCATCATAGCGACCAGGAACTCCTGACCCTGTTTCAAAATCATCCAGATCGGGGTCGATACTTTGTAGTAATTTTCTGTCGCTATGCCCTCATTGTCTATACTCTGATTGGTCACTCTGTCAAATCACCAGTTCAGGCTGAGTATTTATTTGCGTTGACCTGGCGACATATTTTTTATGAAATGCGGGGTCTGAACCTGCGTAATGAAAAAACTCCCGACTCCGAAACAACTCTACAAAACTGGATTATTAACGTTAGTGCTATCTGTATTAACCGCGCTGAACTTCCCCCAGTTGAGTCTATTCATTACTCACTCAAAGATCAGCCACCCCCCCTGTGGTGTTATGTCGGTCAGGCTTTAGATCAAATTGAGCCTTTGTTGCGGCTAATCATTCTGATGGCTCAGACATTTCACTGGAGTGAAACTCGCATCGCCGCCTACTTACAAGCTGAAGGAGAATCTATTTCCCCCAGTGAGGTGCGAACGTTGTTAGAACGAGGGTATAAAATTTTAGAAACCACCATTCCTGAAGATATTCGCGCTATTTATCTCGGTCAAGCTATCACACAATCAACCGATTAAACTGTTTACATTATGGCGATCGCCCAAGCGGTAGATGGCAAACCCTAGAGGGAATTTGAGAACCATTTTCACAGTTCAACAGACACTTGGCGGCAGTGTGTCTCCTTTAGTTTAGAAACACTGTCCCCTGTTCATTGATACTCAGAGACCGAGTATCCAGGTTGATATTACCAGTTGCTTCAAACCGGATTTCTAAAACACCTGGGCTAGTTACTACCGGACGCACAAACAGCAAACCGCCATCTTCCCTTTGATAGGTCAAGTTTATAGGAATTGTCAATTGCTCTAAGGTGCTTTCTGATTGCTGACCAACTAGCCTGGGTCTGGTTCCCCCTGATATCTGATATTCAATCACCACATTACTAGAATTGATCAGCTTCAGGGTAACTCTGCCATTAACAGGACTAATCCTAGCACTAGGAAGGGGAAATCTGGGAATGGTATCCTCTGTGCGCTGTGTTGGTTGTAATGTACCAGCAGGGGCTGTCGGCGTGGGACCAGTGCGATCGCCTTCTGTCGGCCTTCCAGCCGGTTCCTCAATAATTACTGGTTTACCTTGGCGATTAGGTGGCCCTCCCGCCCAGGCGATCGCGCTTGAGGTCAGCAGCACAGAACCAAAAACAAAGCCCAGCCATTTGATCCCAGTTTTGGGTGTGTCGTTATAGTCCACCATAGTATCATTTACCTGAGTTGAACAGATTACACCAGTTTACGCTAGATTTATCATAAATGCCGGAGTGCTAGCTTGGGTCGATCGCTCAGGAGATAAGACTTACCAGGATGCACCAAGAACTTTTCCCGCACAGCCGCGCGCCCTAACAGCATCCTAAACCCCATAACATCCCGGTTAGTTAGGGTAAGTTCGATCTCCCATTCATGTCCCCGTAGTTTAGCAGTAGTGACAATCACGATCCTTTCTTCGGAATGTCCCCCGGAATTTCGCACCTCTCGTTGATCTAAAACCTTCGCTGTCGCTGTCACCGTTTCCGTGCTATTCCGCTGCCAGGGGTGCATTTTGAACTCAACCATCCTTTCGTCTTCATCGCCGAAATGGTGAACATCAAAGGCGTGTATGGCAGAGGAACGCGCTCCTGTGTCAATTTTAGCCTTAATTGCACTTACTCCTAAATCAGGAAGAGCCAGCCACTCCCGCCAGCCAATTACATCTCGCTGTTGCTTGTTAAACAATCCTTTCCAGCCTTTTGATATCTCTGTTTTAGCTTTCTCGCAGCGATCGCTTTACTTCTATATCTCCTCAAGCCCGATTTGGCACAAGCTGCCCC
>NZ_JARPLC010000003.1:54264-87026 GCF_032350395.1 Limnospira sp. PMC 289.06 | reverse complement strand
TAATCTACAACCGTCTAATATAATTCTACCACAGCTTCAGCGATCGCTTTACTTCTATATCTCCTCAAGCCCGATTTGGCACAAGCTGCCCCTACCCTCCTGACCCGGAAGGCCAAGGGCAAGCTCCGTTTTTCTGTTACTGACAGCCTAATCTACAACCGTCTAATATAATTCTACCACAGCTTCAGCGATCGCTTTACTTCCATTTTTATCTAAAGTTTCCGATAAGCGAGGGGGGTTCAGGGGTTCGCGTAGAAATTCCCAATTTCCCGTCAAAAACTCCGCCGCCGTCAGAATTTGGTGGAAACCATAATTTTCTAACCCCTCAATTAATATCGGAGACTCAGCAAAACCGGACCGCACCAAAGACACTAGGGGAATATCCAACCGCAATGCTTCCGCAAATGTACTATAGCCTGGTTTAGAAATAACTCGCCCACACAAAGGCATCAAATCTACCGGACGCAGGCGGGAATATTCTGCTAATGAAGGGCTAGATTTCACCATATCTCTCGGCTTAATTAAATTATCCAAATCCGGCGAATTGCTATCAAAAGTAATGAACTGATAATCAGGAAAACGCCCTAAATGATTATAGGGAATTGCGTCTAGTCCTAAGCCCCCAAAAGTCAGCATAATAGTTTTTTCTACCGAGGTTTTAATCTGAAAGTCCGCCCTAAGTTTAGCTAAATCATAGCGAGGATCACCACCAGTTAAACCCATATCTTCAATGACAGGAAATGCCGTCATCTGCTCATGAAGAGGCAGCCTAAATAAGCGATCGCATTGCCCAAAACACTCCCCAATCCAATCCGCTATTTCCTGGAATTCTTCCCCCCAATCACGATAAATAAAATCCCACCCAAAATTACTCATCATCCAACCAGGAACCCCAGCCGACCGAGCTATGGGCGCAGCCAAAGGTGGAATATCCGCCAGCACTAAATTAATCCGATTTTGACGAATAAAATCAACTTCTCTGGCTACAATAGACCTCTGCCGCTGCTTAATATCCTCTAACTTGGAACGAGTCGCCAATTTATCCATAGTGATACTATCCGACTGAACTACCCCCACATCAAAAGCCCGCGATCGCACCACAAAATCACCCGAAATATAAGACTCCAATAACCAGCGGGGAGCCTGAGTTACTAAGAATAATAAAACATCAGGACAAAATTTCTGGATTTGAGCAGCCACAGAAGCAGCACGAACAGCATGACCAAATCCGTGATTAGTAATGGCAATATAAATGGCTGGCCTGGTCATAACTTAAATTAACTCACTCAAATTTTGGTAACATATTTTACCCTAAATCCCCTCAGTGCGATCGCCTCAACATAATTCCCTCCACCAAAGAATTTAGAATTCCCAATCAATCCGGTATCAAATCATGTCACAATGTATTGATTACATACAATCCATGTCTACTTTTTACTTTGATCAGTGGTGACAGTTTTCAGCGTCGGGGCGATCGCATTTAGTCAGGCTAGGGCTTCAATTAAAACCCTAGTTTTTGAACGACCCACTATGACTGTCTCTACCCCCCTACCGGATAATCAAGGTGAAACCATAGGTGTTCTCGCCGCTCACCTTAGCCTAGAGCAGATGGATCTCCGATTATCTTCGATTCTACTGGGCTAGGAGAACAAGGGGAAACCTATTTGATCAATAACTTGCGCGTATTTGTATCTGGGGAAGAGTTTGGCCGACAAGACTTTCCTAGAGGGGGTCACAGCGAAGGCATTGATCGCGGGTTGCAACGGGAAAATGGGCGCGGCAGTTATTTAAACTATGCTGGCGTTCCTGTACTTGGTGTGTTTCCCTGGTTAGAACACCAAGAACTTGTCCTATTAGTGGAAATGCCACGGTCGGAAGCCCTAGATCCCGCTCGTCAGTTGGCTTGGACTACTTTGGGGGTCGGTTTAACTTTTACCGGCTTACTCACTGTCGGCGTTTATCTATTGGCGAGCCAAATTTCTCGCCCTATATTGGCGATCGCTACTGTAGCCACTAAAGTCGCAGACGGCGACCTCACCCCTGTGGCTCCCGTAATGACTGATGATGAGGTGGGAACCCTAGCTATGGCTTTTAATCGCATGACTGGACAACTGCGACGACTCTATGCCGGTCTACAGGAAAAAGTTACCCTACTTCAACAGACAGAAGTTGAATTGAATCAGAGTCTGGAACAGCTACAGATAGAAAAACAAGCCGTTGAATACCACCAAGCTCAGATTAGTATTGCTAATCAGGAAATTACCTTACTTAACGATCGCCTAAAAACTGAAAATATAGATTTGGCTCAGGAGTTACAGGTTAGCAATAAACTTCTGCGTCAGTTCCTCGAAGCTATGCCTTTGGCCGTTGTCGTTGTCGATGACATGGGTCAACTTTACTATACTAACCAGGCTGCACATATCCTATTTGGACAAGGTGCAGTCCTGGATGATTTAAACAATGAAAATTCTATCATTTATCCTAGTTATATTGCCGGAACTGACCAACTATACCCAGAAGAGAATTTACCCCTAGAGCGGGCTTTGAAAGGGGAAAGTGTCCTAGTTAATGATATTGAAGTCCATCAACCTGATCGGATTATTCCCGTGGAAGCTAGAGCCCGACCTATTAATGATGCCCAGGGAAATATTACCTTTGCGATCGCTACTTTTCAAGATATCACTGAACGCCAAAAAGCCGAAGCAGAACGACAAAATTTTATCGAAAAAATGTTTTCCGTTAACTGTGATTTAGAACTCGCCCTTAATGAACAAGAAGAACTCACCGATGCCGCTGGCAGGTTTGTTCCTAATCAGTTTTTATCCTTCCTCGGTTATGAAAGTATTGTGGAAGTTAAATCAGGAGATGCTGTCGAAAAACAAATGTCCATTTTGTTTTCAGATATTCGCCAGTTTACTAATCTCTCTGAAAACATGACCTTAGCCGATAATTTTAAGTTTATCAATGCCTATTTATGCCGTATGGAACCCGCAATTATTGACAATAATGGTTTTATAGATAAATATATTGGAGATGCCATCATGGCATTGTTTGGTGGCAATGCTGATGATGCAGTGCAGGCGGGAATCTCTATGCTAAAATTATTAAGCGACTATAATACTACCCGACAGCGACCAGGACGACCACCTATTAAAATTGGCATTGGTATTAATACCGGAACTATGATGTTAGGTATTGTTGGCGGGAAAGATAAAATTGATACCACCGTAATTAGTGATGCCGTTAATTTAGCCGCTCGCTTGGAAGAGTTAACTAAAAAATATGCCGTGCCACTCTTAATTAGCCAACATACATTCTTATGTCTTGAAAACCCTAATAATTACGCTTTCCGAATTATTGATAAAGTCGCTGTCAAAGGCAAATCCGAAATGGTCTCTGTCTTTGAAATCTTTGATGCTGACCCCCCAGAAAGTCGCGACGCTAAGTTAAAAACTAAAACCCAGTTTGAGTCAGCATTGGCTCTCTATTATCTCCAGGAATATAAGCAAGCCGCTCAATTGTTGCAGATCTGTTTAGCTGAAAATCCTAGTGATGCTGTGGCTCAAATTTACTGGAAACGGGTTGTTGATGAGATGTTATCCTAGGTTAAACCCTCCCACAGCAGGTAGACTATCACACTATAGGCAAATTATCCAAAATATGGTATCCTTAACCTAAGAGCAACTCGCCCCCCCCCCTACTCTGCTGTGACCCCTAAGAAAAGTCTATCAATTTTCCGGAGACTTAATCCCGGCAAATTACCTCACCTATCTAAAGTCAGGCTGTACACTACCAAAAGTTATTAAACTTTGAGTTATTAAACATAACATGAAAAAAAAATTTTGGAGATTTTTTTGAAGCACCAAGTACCAGCAATGAGTTTTTGGTGATTGGGTTTTCCCCCAGTTCCGTTCCCCTGAAACAGATGTGGAGAAATAATGGTTTGTCCGCCAACTTTATGGCTGATTATGTCACCACATTTTCCCGAAAACAGAAGAGGAACAGGACTCAGTTAGTCGGCAAATGGAAGTTAAAAGTGCTGTGAGTTTTGTGGCTAATGAGTTATTAGAAAATGCCATGAAATTTAGTGATGAATCATCAACATACCCGATTAAAATACAGCTATTTTTGCAGCACGATAATCTCTCCTTTTTTGTGGCAAATACTATCAATAAAGACGCGGTTAGTTCCTTTCAAGACTACATTCAAGAGTTGCTAAGTTCTGACCCCCAAGAGATGTATATTCATCAGGTTGAAAAAAATGTAGAAAATGATACCGAATCTGGCTTAGGATATTTAACAATGGTTAACGACTATATGGCCAAACTCGGCTGGAAGTTTGAAACCTTAGAACAAGAACCCTCCCAGACTATTGTTACTACAATGGTTCAACTCACTATCTAATCAACATCTAAAGTAGTTAAATCTCAATTTTTCACAACTTGAATACAGGAATTAAACATGGTAATTGAATCATATCAAACTGAAGATTATAGCATTGGTTACGATAGCCAAATATCCACTATTACCCTTAAAGGCTCTCTGAGACTCAATGGCTTACAAGAGTCCAATGTGGTGGTTAAATTACTTAATGATGTATTAGATATCGAACCTCCTAAAATCACTCTGAACCTCAGAGAGTTGCAATTTCTCAACAGTTCGGGAATTAATATGCTGTCTAAATTTGTGATTAAAGTGAGGCAGAAAAAAACTATTAACTTGGTGTTATTAGCTTCTATTAAAATACCTTGGCAAGGAAAATCTCTCAAAAATTTACAGCGATTAATGCCTACATTGGAATTGCAAATTGATGCCTAAATTTAACTAAATTCCATGATTTAGATGAACCCATATCCCTCACCGCCTAAAACTGGGTTAAATATCACTGAAAAACCTGTTAATATACCGGGTGCAAACTCAGTTAAATTATCCCAGTTACTCCAGAGGTTAACCTAGGTATTATTATCTAGGTTTAAAATTATTGATGAACTGTCAGCCAGTCCCCAGCAAGCCATATAGTTCATCAAAATTTGTCTACAATTTACGACAGCTATCCGACTGCATTTAGTGAATTAAAACCCTAGTATTTGTGCCTGAGTTTTAGAATTAATTTAGGGGGTTAGTATGGGGATGACATCAGAATCTAATAGTGATAGAGATTTGGTTTTAGAAAATCAGAAATTGCAGGAGGAAGTTGAGATACTTAAACAAGAAAAAATCTACCTGGAAATTTTACTAGAAACTACCATGCTTCATGCTGACTTGGTGGAACAAGAATTATATCGTTCTCATCAGAAACTCCAGGAGGAAATCACCCAACATAAAATAACTGAGCAGCAATTAAGAGCTTCTGAAAAAAAGCTACAATCTTTATTAGAAAGGTTATCTCAAACTAATACTGACCTAGAAATTATGTTGGAGACAACCACAGCTCATGGCGATTTGATTGAGAAATTTTCCCATGATTTGAGTCTTCGTGACTCTTTGACGGGATTATTTAATCGTCGTTATATGGAAGAGTCCCTAGTCCGACATTTAGGACGCGCTAAAGAACAGGAGGAACCCCTTAGTATTATTATAGGGGATATTGATCATTTTAAAGGATTTAACGATCGCTGGGGACATCAAGCCGGAGATGTGGTCCTGAAAGCTGTCAGCCGATTTTTAGAAAATCATACTCGCCTATCAGATACTACTTGTAGATATGGGGGAGAGGAATTTGTGCTCCTTTTACCCTCGACCACTATTGAGGATGCTCATCAAATTGCTGAGTTTCTTAGGGAAGGTATCAAAAATCTACACCATCAATATTCCTATACTTTTATGCAGGGACTCACTATGTCTATGGGGATAGCGGGTTTTCCCATACACGCTGATTGTCAGTATAGTTTAATTAGATCGGCAGATACGGCGCTATACTATTCTAAAACTCACGGACGCGATCGCGTCACTATCGCCTCTTTAAATTTATGCCCATGCCTTAAAAATGACGATTATTGATAACTTAATTTACAATTGACTGCGGGTATGTCGTGCCTTTTGTAACAGTTCTTGAGCCTCAGCATTAACAGTTGTTCCAGGGCGAACCAACTCTAATGTATAAATAACGTCAGATATCTTATTATTTAAAGATGTAAAATTGGGATTAGCAGAAATCGTCAACTGTCGCCATTCCACAATTAACCGTCTGGCTCTTTCCATGGCATCTACAGAATCTCTTTCGTCCTGTAATCTTTGTTGAATTTGCCGACGATTTGACCGATATTCAGCTAGTTTGGTTTGAGCTTCCAAATAACTCGGATTGTCTGGATTAATCTGTTCTAAGCGTTTAATCGCCTCATTCCAATGCTCGATTACCTGCTGCCAATGTAATTGATTATGGGGTGGATTTTGAGCATCATTAGCAGCCTTACTAGCAAAAATTTGCGCCGCCTCAATTAAAGTATTACCCTGTAAACGACCAGCTACAAACCCCACCTGCTGCTGAAAATCACGGTTAGCAGCGGTCAACTGCTGTTGTGCATTCTTTCCAGACAAAGTTGCTTGGGGGATTTGTCTTAGTTGATCAATAGCCTGTTGCCAAGCTATAATAGCTGTCTGTTGATCGGCGGGCGATTCCGCTTCATTATACTGTGCTGTGGCTATCTGTAAGGCTTGTTGAGCTTGCTGTAAGGCTTGATAAGCATTCTGTTCCTGGAAAATCTGGGCTTCCATGCGGCCCACCAGTTTCCGGGTATTTTGGTACTCATCAAAAGTAAAGCGCCAGGTGCAACCAAACAAATTACAATAAGCCTTTGGGTAATATCCCAAAAACCATACAGGCAACTTATCCAGGAGCTTTTGAGCCTGGCTGGCTTTCTCAGCCCCTAGTTCAAAGTCTGTCATAGCTGTGGCTTTATTGACCAATTGATCAGCCTGTTCTACTAAAGCGATCGCCTGTCGGTAGTTATAATCCATGCTAATATAGCTGGGAAGCAACAACAAGGGGGCGGTTGTAGCCACAGGTTGGCGAATCATCGGATAAGGTAAATTAACTAACCAAACGACTCCCGCTAGTCCCCCGATGACTCCCCCTCCCCAAAATAGCTTTTTGATAGCACCAGGAGGACGGTTAGCCCGGGCAGCTTTATCAATTACTTTGGGGTTAAAATCAGGAAACTGATCCGTAAGTAATTCCTCAAGTTCCGATCGCCTTAGAAAATCTCCCGACTGCGATCGCCTTTTTTGCAACCGAGATCGTACAATTTCAGCCCCAATTTGATCAATGGGATTTTCTTTAACCCGCCGATTGATCTCCATCAGCAGAATATCAAAGGATTTTGGCGAAAGTCGTGCCATAAGTACACCTTCCCACCCTAGTGATTAAAGTTTATATTTTCTGTAGGATAGCTTCCGTGCATCTACAAGCAATAGCTATATAATTCCTGACATCGACTCAGGATTTGACTGATTAGAAGGTATCCCTACAGGTAGATGTGTCAATAGTAACAATAATTCATCCTTGAGATAGAGGCAATTTTCACCTCAGCTTAGTTTTATACAAAAATTTGAGTATTAATGATTTTTACAGTAATAGCAATGGCCCGTCAACTATTAGCCCCAGATCTAGCTTTAATAGCCAGCCTAGGATTTATAGAGCCAATGGTGTTACCACAAAGGGTATCTTTTCTATTGGCGATCGCTGACTACATTCTCGCCCTGCTGTTATTGTACATCATCGTGATCTGGCGAGATCTTCCCCTGCGTCGATTAATCTTTCTATTTGCTGTGTTTGTCTTCTGCACTGGTAGCTTTATTATCTTACAGGGAGAAACTTGGTTAAATCCTACACCTAACCTAATTTTTATAGTAGGGGCGATCGCTTTCATTATTTCCCTATCAATTATCCAGGGACTACTTAAATTAATCCCCGGTCTGGGGCTGGGTGAGTCAACCCCCCAACTCCAAAACTCAAATGGTCTACTCCTCAACCCTAATTCTTGGCCAGAAACCACCCGCTACCCACGGCAACACACACAAGCACCTGTCAAAAATAGCCAATCAGATCTTCTGTTGACCATTCAAGATCAGACCGCTGAACTTCAGGAAACCATTAAACAATTAAAACTACAAATTCAACAGCAGCAAGTGATAGCCACGAATGCTACACAAGAGAAACATTTGCTGCAAGCTATTCTTGATAACTGTCCGGCGCTGATCTGTGCCAAAGATAGTCAAAACCGTTATATTATGGTTAATCGTCAGTGCGAAATTTTCTTAAATCGACCAGCCCAGGAGATTCTTGGTAAAACCAACTATGATTTATTTCCAACAACTATCGCCCAAAAACTACAAGAATCGGATCAAAAAGTTTTCGACAGTGGTAGAGTGCAGCAAACTCACCAAAATATAGTCAATTATCATGGTAAAATTCGCCAATTTATATCCGTAAATTTTCCGATTTTTAATCAAAATAGACATATTTTAGCCGTGTGTAATATTGGTAGTGATATCACGGAAGGCAAACGCCAAGAACAGAGGCTCAGGTTACTCGAATCAGCCGTTAGCCATACCACTGATGCGATCGCGATCGCTCAATGTAACCCAGAAAAAACCACGGATTCTCAGATAGTTTATATTAATAAAGCCTTTACTAATCTTACTGGTTATCAACCGGAAGATATCATTGGTAAAAATCCCAATATTCTGCAAGGAACCGACACAGACGAGCAACAATTAAAGCGAGTTGAAGTCGCCCTCAGCCAGGGTCAGTCTATACAAGTGGAATTGATTAACTACCGTCAGAATCGCTCGAAATATTGGGCGGATCTTAGTATTTCTCCGGTCACTGATGACACGGGAAAAGTCAGCCATTTTGTCTTTGTACAACGTGATATAACATCCCGAAAACTGAAAACTAGCACCCTCCAAAGGGAGCGAGAACAACTCCAGCAAATTATTACTAATGCTCCGGTGGCTGTAGCTATTTTAGATTGTTCTATGCGCTATATAGCTTATAGCGATCGCTGGCTCCAAGAGTATCATCTTCCCCCAGAATCTTTAGTGGGTCGTAGCCACTATGAAATTTTCCCCCATATCTCAGAAACCTGTACAGAAGTCTACCGCCGAGCTATTGCTGGCGAGGTGATTTCCTGCTCGGAAGATACCATGATTTATCCTGATGGTTCCCACGGATATTTTCGCTGGGCTATTCATCCTTGGTATACCTTAAACCAGGAAATAGGCGGCGTGGTTATTGCCACTTATCCCATTGATGAATTAGTGAAAGCACGAGAAGCAGCCCTAGAAAACTCGCGGCTAAAATCCCAATTTTTAGCTAATATGAGCCATGAAATTAGAACTCCCATGAATGGGGTTTTAGGGATGAC
The DNA here is from genome assembly GCF_032350395.1 of Limnospira sp. PMC 289.06. NCBI lineage: Bacteria > Bacillati > Cyanobacteriota > Cyanophyceae > Oscillatoriales > Sirenicapillariaceae > Limnospira > Limnospira sp. PMC 289.06. Next base: position 77,658 of record NZ_JARPLC010000003.1, on the reverse strand, counting down.
TGGGTTATTGCTGAAAACCGAACTAGATACTAAACAAAAAGATTTTGTCCAGGCGATTCGCACCAGTGCTAATCACCTCTTAGCTATAATTAATGATATCCTCGATTTTTCTAAGTTAGAAGCCCAAGAAATTGAACTAGAAGACTTGGATTTTGACCTAGAAGAATGCCTAGAAAATATCATTGATTTATTAGCAGCACAGGCAGAAAATAAGGGCATTGAATTAGCGGCTATTGTCGATCGCAATGTTCCCCGTTATCTGCGGGGCGACCCAGGTAGACTGCGGCAGGTACTGTTAAACCTGATGAGTAATGGCATTAAATTTACCCCGGCTGGAGAAGTCACCCTGCGAGTTAGCCGCCCTCCCAACTATGATATTAATGCTCCTTTGATATTACGTTATGAAGTGCAGGATACTGGCATTGGTATTCCGCCTGAGTCTCATGGAAGGTTATTTGAGGCTTTTTCTCAGGTGGATGCTTCCACGACTCGCAAATTTGGAGGTACTGGGTTGGGCTTAGTAATTTGTAAGCAGTTGGTAGATGTTATGGGGGGAGAAATCGGTTTAGAAAGTGTGGTTGGTCAAGGTAGCAATTTTTGGTTTACTCTGCCTTTTTCTATCTCCAAAACTGCATCATTTCCCAATTTACCAGAAACGTTAACCAAATTAAAAATTTTGGTGGTTGATGCTAATGCAAGTGTGCGCCAGTCTGTCCGGTATCTGATTCAATCTTGGGGGATGGAACTTGAGGAAGCCTCTAGCCCAGAAATGGCTTTGTCAAAGTTGCGTGATGCCGCCAATGATAACGAACCGTTTAAGTTGGCAATTTTTGACCAAAATCTGTTGATTGATAGGGATAAAAATTTAGCCGCAGTTATCCAAAATGAACCCATGCTCAGTGATACTAAGTTGGTGTTAATGACTTCTATGCGCCGACTCAGTTCGGTGGAAGATTTATTAGATGATGGTTGGGCTAACAGTTATTTAATTAAACCTGTGCGGGCTTCTCGATTATTTGATGCTTTGCTGACAGCTATGGCTAATGAAATTACGGGGAATTTAGCCGAGTTTCGCTCCCGTAGTGATGGTTTTGGGGATAATTCTACTACCCTATCCCCTACTGGTTTGGATTTAAAAGTTTTACTAGCTGAGGATCATCCTATTAATCAACAGGTATTGTTAAATCAGTTGAGTTTATTAGGGATTGAAGCTGATTTGGCGGAAAATGGAGAACAGGTGCTGGAATTATTAAGCGATCGCCATTATGACCTAGTGTTTATGGATTGTCAGATGCCTAAATTAGATGGTTACGCTACAACCAAGGAACTACGGAAACGGGAAGGAACCGATCGCCATACCACTGTCATCGCCCTCACCGCCCACGCTATGCCTAGCGATCGCCAAAAATGCTTATCAGCCGGTATGGATGATTATATCAGCAAACCCATCACCCAGGAGGAGTTAGCATTTAAACTGCAAACTTGGGCCGCCCGTCGGCAACAAATACCCAGCCCAAATGCCCCTGAAACCAGCCCGACCCCCAAAACCATATCAACTCATACAAAACAGGATAAACCTAGGCTCCTGCTTGATTTAGACCGCCTCCAGACAATTTCTAGGGGTAAGGTTGAATTTCAGAAAAAGTTATTGGCTGTGTTTATGGAAAATGCACGCCAAGATATAGTTAAACTGCGCCAAGCTATCACCGCATCAGACTTTCAAGCTATGGCTATGGTTGCTCACCGCATCAAAGGTTCTAGTGGTAATGTGGGGGTGCCGGTTTTAACAACGATCGCCGCCGATATTGAAGAAAAAGCCCGCAGCCAAAGCATCGCCGGATCTATGAGTCTAATTGACTCCCTCGCCGAAAATCTTAACCGGGTGGATAGTTTGATTAAACAAAAATTTTATAGCTGATCACAAAACATGGCAAAATAGACTCACTAACATCACAGTAACTACTCAATTAATCAATATTAACCCATGGCAACGATTCTAATTGTTGATGATGACATCGCCACCCAAATGATTCTACAGAATACCCTGGAAGAACAAGGGTATCAAGTGGCGATCGCTGAAGATGGTAAAACCGCCCTAGATTTAGCGGAGAGTCTCTCCCCAGAATTAATGATTTGTGATTGGATGTTACCTGAGTTAAACGGCTTAGAGGTCTGTCAGAAACTGCGTTCCCATGGGATATTATCTAGCACATTTTTCATCCTCTTAACCGCCCAGGAACAAATAGATGAGTGTAGTTCCCTTGATGAGTTTACTTCGGAATATCGGATTGATGAATTGATGAGCAAACCCATTGAAATTGATGGGCTATTAGCTAGGGTACGATGTGGCTTAAAAATTGCGGCTCAAAATAAACAGTTAAAACAGGCTTATCAACAACTATTATACAGTGAGAAAATGCTAAATTTGGGGCAAATGGTTTCCGGCATTGCCCACGAAATTAATAACCCGGTTTCCTTTGTGACTGGTAATATTAACCATGCGACTGGTTATGCTCAAGATTTAATGGAATTGGTAGAGTTGTATGGTGAAACTTATCCCGAACCTGTGGCAGAAATTGAGGAAAGAATCGAGGATATTGATTTAGAATTTCTGCTAGAAGATTTCCCACAACTCCTAGAATCAATTAAAGTGGGAACTGACCGTATCCGTCATTTGGTGGAGTCTCTACGGAATTTTTATAAACAGGATGATGGGGAATTAAAAACTGTTGATATTCATGAAGGTCTGGCAGATATTATCCTGATTTTACAGGGACGTATTAAAGGGAAAAAAGGTCGCGCCATTGAGATGGTTGAAAACTACGGAGAATTACCCCAGGTACAATGCTACCCAGGGCAACTTCATCAGGTATTTATGAACCTGCTAAATAATGCGATCGACAGTTTAGATACTAACCGAGAACAAGACAATGAGTTTCAGCCCGAAATTAAGATTACCACGACGGTGGAAACTTCAGAACCACCAGGGGAGGGTTGGGTAACAATCAGGATTTATGATAATGGTAATGGCATTCCCGAATCATTAAGCGATCGCATTTTTCAGCCCCTATTCACCACCAAACCTCCCCACATAGGTACAGGTATGGGATTAAGTCTCAGCCATAAAATTATCACCGAAGTTCATCGGGGAACTATTGAAGTTAAATCCGACCCCGAAACTGGAACCGAATTTATCATCAAAATTCCCCAAAAGCAAACCGGGACTGATTAAAGATGATTAAGACTCTTCGTGAAACTCCGGTTTTAAATCCCTTTCCATCAAGGCTTCAACGGCTTCTTGGGGGTTAATTTCATTGTTCAATAAGCGATAGACCTGTCGAGAAATGGGGACGAGAATTTTTTCGCGGTCAGCAATAGCAATCAGTACATTAGTGGTATTGACCCCTTCGGCTGTACTACCCAACTCCTGCAAAATCACCTCTAAGGTTTTACCCTCAGCCAAACCATAGCCCACCCGATAATTACGGCTTAAAGCACTATTACAGGTGGCTAACATATCCCCCAAACCTGACAGACCAAAAAAGGTCTCTGTCTGTCCCCCCAAATGGGTGCCAATGCGGATCATTTCTGTTAACGCCCGTGTCAGGAGGGCAGATTTGGCATTAATGCCCAATTGTAAGCCATCACAGACCCCAGAGGCGATCGCAATTACATTTTTTAAAGTTCCTCCCAACTCCGTCCCCATAGGGTCATTACTGGTATAAACCCGCAGCAAACTCGAAGCAAATAGCCTTTGGGCGAACTCCGCCGCCCCTAGGTCAGAACTTGCTACCACCGTCGCCGCCGGAAGATGTCGTTCAATTTCGGCCGACAGATTAGGCCCTGATAGTACCACAATGGGATGATCTGGGAAATCCTGCTCCCAAATTTGAGAAGGAGTCCGGGTGCTTTCCGCGTCTAAGCCTTTAGTAGCAGTGACAATAGGAACATGATCGGGGATACCAATTTCCTGGAGTTTTCCCGCCGTCGCCGCCACCCCTTTCATAGAAATAGCAGAAACGATTAAATCAGCCCCTTCTACCGCTTCCTCCAAAGTATTACCTAAACGGCGAGACCAGAGATTAATTTTATGGCCATTATGACCCGCCAACTCAGCCAGCGCACTACCCCAAGCCCCCGCGCCCAAAACTGTCAGGGTTGCCTGTTCCTTATCTGGAAATTCCATAAAATCTTCGTTATTCTACTAAACAAGGATACATTGTCACAAAGACTCGCTCTCAGCATCACCAATGGTTAAACCATTTGGGGTGATAAAGCCTTTTCCCAAGCCTCCAATTCATAATCGGGAATGCAGTTTAACCGCATATAATCATGGTAGGCTATTACTTCGCGATCGCACTTTTCTTGAGTCCAACCCGCATATTTTTGGAGAGTCTCAGTGATAGTCGGTAATAAATCTAACCCATAGCGAGCGTGCATGGCTAGAGTAGTTCGTCGCCGGGTAATATCTACCAAAGTTTGCGCCATTTCCGATCGCACTCCGTAGACCAGTTGAGCTTTAATATCAGGTAAAGCCGGGGTAATTTTTTCTCTCAACTCCTCATGTTCATCAGTTAACTGCAATACCTCCAGCGCCCGCGCCCCATAAATCGAAAACAGATGATGAATAGTTTTCAGAGGTAGTTGGGGGCGATAATCATAAAGGGCCTGTCCGATGCGAGTATCATTAGGGAAAATGGCCCCAGGTAGTGGCGTGTCCGTCTCACACCGTCGCGCAGGTAGCCCCATTTTCTGATAACTAGCATCAACCAACTCTTCCGCCACCTGGCGATAGGTGGTTAGTTTGCCACCAATCAAAGATAGCAGATTTTCCACCCCATCCTTATCATGGTCATAAACAATGTGTTTCCGGGTGATAGCAGCCGTTTTTTGGCTAGGTTCCACATAGGGAAGGGGGCGGACTCCAGAATAGGTAAACTTCACGTCCTGACGCGAAAGTTCAGCGGTGGGAATAATGCCATTAGTTTCCCGCAACAGATAATCAATTTCATCATTATCTGCTTTAATGGCTTCCAGATTCTCATTAAAATAAATATCCGTAGTGCCAATGAGATACATTCCCAACCAAGGCACAATAAAAAACGGCCGTCCGTCCGATTTTGCCTCGACATATAGGGAAGTTTCCGGCGCACCAGGGAAGGGATCTACAATAATATGGCTGCCTTTAGTGCCGCCGATTTTGCGAGTTGTGCCAATGGCGGCGGGTTGGTCTTTCTCTCGCCCCAGTTGACAAACGCGATCGACCCAAGGGCCAGAAGTATTGATAACTACCGCCTTCGGGCTACCCTTAACCGTAAAAGTTTCGCCGCTGAAAACATCCCGACAATTCAGTTGATTAATGCGTTTTCCTTCCCGGTCAAGTCCGGTCACTTCCACATAGTTAAGAATTGTCGCGCCCGCTTGTTTAGCCGCGATAATATTTTCCAAACATAACCTCTCAGCATATTCTACTTGAGCATCATAATACTGAGCGCCGCCTTTCAGATTTTCCTTATCTAAAGACCGGAATAATTGCTGAAATTGGGTGTTAGGTAGCATTCTGTGAGTCGGTAAACTCTTGTCATAGCTGAACACATCATAAAGCAGCATTCCCGCCCAAATTTTCCAATAAGGACGCGATCGCCCCCCATAAACTGGTACAGTTAATAACAGTGGTTTAACTAAATGGGGCGCTGTCCGCAGTAGAATTTCTCGCTCTCGCAGGGACTCACGCACTAGGGGAAACTCGAAATATTCCAGATAACGTAACCCTCCATGAACCAGCCTAGTAGACCAGCTTGAGGTCGCCCCCGCAAAATCCCCCTTTTCAATTAAAATAGTTTTTAAGCCCCTGAGCGCCGCATCACGAGCTACTCCGGCTCCATTTATACCACCGCCAATCACAATTAAATCGTAGGTTTCCGCCTGAATTTTTGGATAGTCTCCCATGATGATTATAGTTGAGTTTTCTTAGCTACTTTAATATCGCAAACTCGGCTAATTGATGTGGGCTACTCTCAGCCTTTATAGTTCACCAATTAACCGAATTTCAAGTTACTTGTTTACACAGCCACAGTAGTTTTCACAGCAGCTTTTTGATGCGTCATAGACTCGAAACGTTCAAACACATGATCCGCCCAATACTTGACATCATATTTAACTACAGTTTTACGCATTTCAGCCATCCGCCGTTTTTGTTCTTCGGGGTCCATGGCTAAAGCAAATTCGATCGCCTCATCCATGCGCTGAGTCGAATAGGGATTAGCCAAAACCGCCTGGGGAAGTTCCACCGCCGCCCCCACAAATTCCGACAGCACCAAGACACCGCCGCGATCTTCTCTGGCGACCACATATTCTTTAGCTACCAGGTTCAAACCATCCCGTAAAGGAGTAGTCCAGCAGACATCAGCTAATCGGTAATAGGAAAACAAATCCGGTAGGGGTATCGGCTGGGTAAATAACAAAGTCGGCATCCAATCTAATCGTGCAAATCGGCCGTTAATTTTCCCTACTAATTGCTCGATTTGATGTTGAGCAGTTTTATAAACCCGCATCCCATCAGCCGCCGATACACAAGTCATCAAAAACTGAATTTTTCCATGGAGATCTCGGCGACGTTCTAACAGTCGCTCATAGGCTTCTAACATCTGCCGATTTCCCTTCACATAATCGACCCGACCCGCCGCCAAAATTAATTTGCGATCGCCTAATTCTTCATTAATTGCCGTCAAACGTGACTGACCCTCTGGCTTCTCTAAAACCGATTCTATGAAACCCGGATTTGTACCCACCGGGAAAGCGTCAATATTCACTATTTGACCTTTATACTCAAGTTGGCTCACCATTTCTGGTTCTGCTAAAGCCGTTCCTACTTTGGTAAGATGAGGGGCTACAGGTTCCCGTTTAACCACTTTTATCTCGCACAAACTCCGAGCGACATTGACAAAATTCTCCGAGTAGCGAGGAATATGGAAACCCACTAAATCGCAGCATAAAAGACTCTCCACAATTTCCTGTCGCCAAGGTAGGATATTAAACACATCCACCGACGGAAATGGCGTATGATGAAAGAAGGCAATCCGTGCATCCGGTTTCAGTTCCCGAATGTAGCGCGCCGCCAACCATAGGTTATAGTCATGAATCCAAATTAAAGCATCATCTGCCGCCTCTTCGCAGGCTGCTTCTGCAAATAAACGATTAATCGTGGTAAAGTTTTCCCAGTCCGCCGTTTCCGAGGTGAAATGATACGGGAACGAGTGTAGAACTGGCCAGAATGCCTCTTTAGAGGTGATGTGGTAGAAATGTTTAACCTGGTCGGCGTTTAAGGCTATGCGGCGCACAGTATAGTTACCTTCATCTTCGACTTCTACCCTTTCTTGAAAGTCGGCTTTTTGCTTGGCTGTTACTTGTTTCCAAGCTACCCAAGTGCCTTGATTAACGTTAGCAAAGAAACTTTTTAGGGTCGGTACAATACCATTAGGGCTTTTTTTGGCTCGGTAGTGAATTTTACCATTTTCGATGACCTCATCGTAGGGTTCGCGATGGTACAGAATTACCAGTGAAGATTTCATAATTTTTGTGTTTTCCGTGAAACAATTTTGAAGTTTACAGTTATGCGATCGCCTGAATTTTCAGGAGTCTCGCGCCATGTTCATTTCCGGTCAACTCAACGCTAAAATACAGCGCGCCTGTGGGTCAATTTACGAGTTGACTTACTTGATGAACAGGGATATATAGATTTATTCATGAAAACTATATTGACAACAACAAATCTAGGGTTAAGTATGTTAGTGTTAACTTCCCATCAATGCCATACAGTAGGTAGGCTTATAATTATGCGATCGCTATCAAACATCAACCACATTTGATTGAGACTGCACGCTTGGGTCAATTGACCCATTGACCTACTACACTTTAACTCGATTACTGGAGCCTAGCCTTCACAGGTTAACAAAACTTAACTATAGTTAACATCTATCCTAGGGTTGATTCACAAATGGGGCAAGCGATCGCAAATTTAACAGTAACGCTAGAGTCGGAAACCCCTGGGTTAGACTAGAGTTAAATTGTCGAGTCAAGTAGAAACTTAGTTTTGGTAACCACAACAGAATCCACCATCAAACTCCTAGAGGAAGAAACCGAAAATCTGCTAAATTGGGCAGCTACCGTCGAACATTCCAAAGCCTCCTATTTTGAAAAAGCACAAATTATCGCCCAAAAATTAGGAGCCCACTGGCTAGGAGACGGACTAACACAAATCGGGTTTTGGACTCCCAAATTAACCTCCCAAGTCATGAGGAGGCTAGAGATTTTCCTAGAGGTACTCATCCCCATAGATGAAATAGACCTGCGGGCAGATCAGCAAGTAGTCCGTTTCCACCGTACCCGACTAAACCTCAAACAACAGGGAGAATATCACTGGGGAGTTGTCGCCGGAATGCAACCCGGAAGCCGAGAGCAAGTCGGATCATTCTATTGGCTGCGCTACATTGACCAAGCCGAAAAACTGCAAGCCATCCGTGATCCCCTGGCTTACTCCCTTCCCTATGGAGTATTCGGACCCGCCGAACTCTACGACATCGAAACCCTACAAGCCCAACGCCCGGACCTAGAATATTTTAGCCGTCGGGGAACCTCCCGCCACCCCACCATTGACCTACATGATGATGATCTCTCCCCCCTACCCAACCCCAAATTAATTCCCAGGGTTCGGGCTCCCAAAAACATTCTGCAACTCCATGTAGGAACCGCCACCGCTGCTGGCACCTTTGAGGGATTAACCAGCCTTTATAGTCGGATTTCCGATAAATTAGCCAAAAATATCCCCCTGACCCCCCTGGAGGAAAACTATATCGGCTATGGTGCTGTGCAACTGCTACCCACAGAACCCCCCATCGAGTTTAGGGATGAATATAGTCCCGAAAGTGAGTTTTTCGCCTTCATGTCAGAAGATGAAGACATTCTCGAGATTAATCTGAGCAAACCCGATACCCAGGATTGGGGCTATGATGTGCCAATTTTAGGGTCTTCTACCACAAATCCGGCAATTATGGGCAGTCGTCGCCCTGATGAGGTAGTGGATTTTATCGCCACATTGCATAATTTCTCCACCGGACCCATTCAGGTTATTTATGACATTGTTTATGGTCATGCTGATAACCAATCGGAATTACTCCTGAATCGTCAGTTCCTAAAAGGGCAGAATATGTATGGTCAGGATTTAAACCACCAACTGCCAACAGTGCGGGCTATCTTGCTAGAAATGCAGCGCCGTAAAATGAATACCGGAGTTGATGGTATTCGCATTGATGGCGGTCAAGATTTCCGGTTCTTTAATCCCTTAACTGGCTTCGTCGAACAGGATGATGCTTATTTGTTAGCCATGAGTGATGTTGTTCAAGATATTGGCGGCTATCAACGGTTACTGTTTACTATTTTTGAAGATGGCAGACCATGGCCGGAGGAAGGATGGGAGGAAATTTCTACCTATCGAGATCTGATTGAACTGCGCCCGGACTCCTTCCAATGGGGGCCATTAATTTTTGCTCATAATACCCCCACTTTAAAGGGTTTTTAGGAGAGGAAATGGAAACGAGTTTGTGAGGTGATGTATCAGGGAGAAAATTGGATTACGGGTTGTGCTAATCATGATACTGTCCGACGGGGAAATCAGGTAGAGTTAGACCAAGAAATCAATTGGAATTTGGGTAAAACTTTGTCGGAGGTTTTGCATAATGGTTATGATAATCCGGCGGTGACGTTGTGGGTGTATGGCTTTAGTCCGGGTTTACCGATGGATTTTATTAATGCTACCACCAGAGCCCCCTGGATGTTTTTCCGCAATACTGATGAACGCTATGGCGTGAAAGTTGTCGCGGAAGAAATGGGCTTTTTAGATTGGCAAATTACCCCGGAATTGTATCAGCGAGATTTTGTGTTTTCTGGTTTAAAAAGTTTGGGCTTTGAGGACTTAGAAGAAATCAAGCAGTTTGGGAAGGCTTTACAACAGGCGATGATTGATGCTGATTATAGTCTACCCGCTGTGGTAGAGGCTTGTCAGGCTTGTTTTGGCGATTCTGCACAAGAGTGTAAACTTGAATATTTGCAAAAGATTAATCACCCGGAAATGGTGGAGTTTCTCAAGGATCTCGATATTCCGAAACTCAAAGAATTTGCCCTCAAATTTATGGAGGACTGCTACGAAATCTGTAATGTCTCTCACTATGGTGAGGATCTAAATGCTGTGCAAACTAATTTTAATTTGCAGTTGCGTCGCTTCCGACACGATCGCATTTGGTTGCGTCAGAATTTGATGGGAACAGATCAGTTTCACCAAATCGGTGATCAGACTCAGACCGTGTTTTATGGAGTCCGAGGAAACCCTTACCGGGAAGAAGACCAAGTGGTGATGGTGGCCAATATGGGAGGGGAACCAATGACGGTAACCGTGGGAGATTGGCTAGAATTAGACTTATCCGAGTGGAAAGTGGCGATCGCCTCTCCCGGAGTCCAATTAGATGATAACCTAGCTTCCTTGAAGAAATTTGAACTCAAAGATAGTCAAGGTGTCCTGTTAGTACCCCAACAGCCCCAGAAATAACCTGTAGATCATAGCTGAATTGCTACCCATGCTACAGGCATTCCCAGAAATTAATGTTAGGTTGGAGTAGGGACGGTAAACAACAGGGTTGATTTTGACAAGTTCATCCCTGAGAATGTATCTTCTGTTTTCAGGCTGCATATCTGTTGCCGTCCCTAACAATTTCCCAACTTGATCACACATTTTGATTGAACTGGTGGCTATCATGGAACTAAACGACTTTTTGACCCCCCGTTATCCTTATCGAGGATCAGACCAACCCGAAAATATGCTATTTAACGCCAACCTGCAAGAATTTGCTCAACAGGTTAGTTATATTGCCGCTTTGCAAACCAACGGGAAAATGTCCACATTAGAGTCTTATAAAAAAATCAAACAACAGTGGAAGAGACTCAAAAAAACCCATAAACAACTCACGTAGTAGGTCATCATCAATTGACCTACACACAGATAACCGCGATCGCCCTTTGGTAGGGGGAGAGGTGGAAACTAGGGGATATAATCTATACCTAACTAGGCAACCCCTCTCCCTCTGCTACTTACTTATGTATTTATGATGAAATGCCATTATGCCGCCAAACAATATATTTCCCTAACCAGTCTGGGTCTACTCGTCTATGGTGCGATCGCTTTACCTTCCCCCAGTTGGGCTGAAAACCCCACCAATAACCCCCCTCCTCACCTTTCGCAGCTTTCAGCGCCACCAACCCAAGAAGCCCCATATACCTTGGGTGCCGGTGATGTAATCCAAGTATTTATTTTTCCCGTCGAACAATATAGCAGTCAACAAGAAGTATTAGTTGACGGTACAGTTAACCTTCCCCAAGCTGGTAGTATTTCCGTAAGTGGCATGACCTTAGAAGAGGCGGCTAGGGCTATAGGCGATCGCTATGAAAGCGCCAGAGTATTACGAAACCCCAGAGTAACCATCAGCCTCATTACTCCCCGTCCCCTCAGAATAGGCATTTCAGGGGAAATCAACCGCCCCGGTTCCTATACCATGGCGAGGGAAGGTTCCCAATTTCCCACCATTACCCGCGCCCTACAATTAGCCGGAGGTATCACCCAAGCCGCAGACCTGCGACAGGTGCAACTACGACGACCCCAGTTGGGAACATCAGAGCAAATCATCAATCTAAATCTGATGGAACTTCTGCAAACAGGTAGTCTCAGCACCGATATCCGGCTTAGGGATGGAGATGTTATCTATATTCCCACCACCACCGAAATTGACCCAGAAATGGGGCGACAAATTGCTAGGGCTAGTTTTGCTAACAACGAAGCCAGCCTAATTGATATTGCCGTATCTGGAGAAGTGCGCCGCCCCGGTCCCTATACCATCCCCAGTCAAGGAGGACCAGGGGGAGTCGCTACCATTAGCCAAGCCATTAAGCAAGCTGGAGGAATTCGGCTAATGGCGGATATCAGTCGGGTGCAAATTCGTCGCCTCACCAACCAGGGACAAGAACAAATACTAGAAGTAAACCTAGAACCTATCCTAGACGGGGATAATCTGCAACAGGATATAGTTCTACAAAATGGTGATAGTATCTTCATCCCTGCCTTAGAAACGGCCAATCTGGAACAATTATCTAACCGCCGCGCGGCGAGTTTTGCGGCTGACCAAAGTGAACCTTTAAATATTGCTGTGATTGGGCAAGTATTTCGACCGGGGCCTTATACTGTTACTGGCACTGCTCGCACCGGAGATGCTGGAGTCCCTGGGGCGGCGGGTGGTGGTAGCATCCCCACTGTTACCCGCGCTATTCAGGTGGCGGGAGGGGTTAAACCAGAGGCTGATATTCGACAGGTGGAAATTAGGCGCTCTGATAGTCGTGGGAGTCGCCAAGTGATTACTATTAATCTTTGGGAATTACTGCAAAATGGTGATGCCACCCAGGATACAATATTACAGGAAGGGGACACGGTTTTTGTACCCACAGCTACGGAGATTAACCCCGTGGAAATGGGGGCAATTGCTAACGCTAGTTTCTCCCCAAACAATATTCGTGTTAATGTGGTGGGGGAAGTGCAAAGGTCTGGAGTTGTTCAAATTCCCCCTAATACTCCCTTAAATGAAGCTATACTGACGGCCGGGGGGTTTACCTCTCGCGCCCATCAGTCTTCGGTGGAGTTGATTCGCTTTCGCCCTGATGGTACTGTGGAACAGCGCCGCCTACCAATAGATTTTACTCAGGGAGGTAATTCCCCGAATAATCCTCCTCTCCAAAATAATGATGTGGTGATTGTGGGGCGATCGACCCTGGCGAGTATTTCGGATACAGTAGATACTATCATTACGCCGTTAAATAGAGTGCGATCGCTTTTTGTAGTTCCCAGCGCGTTTATTGATATTTTCAGGAATTACTAAGTCCGTTTTATCCCCGATAAATTTATGTTCTCCATTACTAAAAAAAGCTCCCGAAAACGCGAAATTTTGGAAATTGTTTTCAGCAACGGCTGGGACTATATGCGGGGTTTGTTAGTGGGGGATAAACCAGAAGAACCTCGGCTACCATCTCCTGATGTTTTACGGAATATTTTAATTGAATTGGGTCCGGTTTATGTCAAGTTAGGACAACTTTTATCAACTCGTCCTGATTTGCTACCGGGAAGATATGTTGATGCTTTAACCGATTTACAAGCTAATGTTCCCGCTGTGGCTTGGGGGGATATTGAAACTCAACTTAGACAACAGTTTTCTCAACCTTTAGACCAGATTTTTAGTCGTATTGAAACTGAGGCGGTGGCGGCGGCATCCATTGGACAAATCCATCGCGCTACGTTGAAAAGTGGCGAAGAAGTGGCCTTAAAAGTACAGCGTCCAGGAATTGCTATTATTGTTGAACAGGATATTGAGTTAATTAAATCTTTGGCGGATTTAGTGGCGATTACTGAGTGGGGAGAAGATTATGATATTGTGGCGATCGCTGAGGAATTTACTAGCGCTTTAAAAGCTGAATTAGACTTTACCTCAGAAGCTGAATATACAGACAAATTGCGGCAAAATCTCTCAAAAACTCGGTGGTTTGACCCCGAAAAGTTAATTATTCCCAAAGTTTACTGGGAATTTACAACTCCTAATTTACTGGTATTAGAATGGTTAGATGGTGTACCTTTATTGTTGTCAGAACCTTCTAAGAAACAGACCAATGAGGATGATCCACGCCGGGGAGAAATTACCAGTTTATTATTTCGTGCCTTTTTTCAGCAAATCTATTTAGATGGCTTTTTTCATGCGGACCCCCACCCAGGAAATCTGTTTTATCTTAATGATGGACGGGTAGCTATTTTAGATTGTGGAATGGTGGGAAGGCTAGACCCTCGGACTCAGCAAATTTTAACCGAAATGTTACTAGCAGTTGTGGATATAGATGCTAGACGTTGCGCCCAACTTACCTTAGAATTAGCAGAATCATCGGAATCGGTGCAACTGGGTCGCCTGACTAATGATTATGATAGTATGCTGAGACGATATTATAATCTGAGTCTGGCGGAAATTAATTTTAGTCAGGTATTCTATGAGATTTTGCAGATTTCTCGCAATAATAGAATTCGCCTCCCTAGTAATATGGGATTATATGCTAAAACTTTGGCGAATTTGGAGGGAGTCACCCGCAGTTTTAACCCGGAGGTTAATTTACTCAATGAGATTAAACCATTGATGACGGAGTTATTCCGCAATCAATTGTTAGGAGATAACCCCCTAGAGACTCTGTTAAGGACGGCTTTAGATCTCAAAAGTTTATCATTGCGATCGCCTAGTCAAATTGAACTGTTTTTAGACCGGGTTACTTCCGAAACTCTCAAATGGAATATTAGAATCCCAGAATTAACTAGCCTGAAAAATAGCCTAAATGATGCGGCTAACCGCCTGTCTTTTAGTATTGTACTCGGTTCGTTAATTATGGGGGCGGCGATGATTTCAACTGGGGCGCAAACTCCCCAGTTGTCTCTGATTAGTAATATCCTCTTTGCGGCGGCTTCCCTGGTGGGGTTATGGCTGCTGGTGAGTGTATTGCGATCGGGAAATTTACGGTAAATTAACCTATAATAAGCCCCGATAGCGAATAAAAATTAACACCGCCGCCCAGGACCCCAAAGCCACCTTTAAGGCAACTAAAATATTCAGTAATGGCATAATCCCACCACTGACTAAACTCCCTAATTCACCATGAGGTAATTCTATACCAAACAGAGTAATTACCGCCAATAAAATAAAGATGAGGACGGAAATTTTCTCCCAAATAGATGCCTGCCAACGCTGATAAATTCCCTGCATTAACTCCGGTGGAGAAGTGATCGCAATTAAACCGATCGCCGTCCCTCCTGCTACTCCGGCAGCAAAACCACCCCCAGGGCTAAGATGACCCCTAATGGCTAATTCAATACTCACCAAAGCCGCAATAGTCGCGCCTAGTCGCGCTAAAACAACGGAAGGCTGATCAGTAAATCGATACACTTTACTAAGGGGTTTCTCATTGGCGAGTAAAAAATTACAGCCCATAATTGAGATGGTAAAAACCACTACCTCGAAGATGGTATCATAGAGGCGATTTCTGAAAATGATGCCGGAAACCGCATTAGGTACACCACTATCTTGCACTACTACTTCCACAATGGAAGGACCCAACCATTCATCGATCGGGTTGGCAATCAGCAACATCTTGAGATAAAGTATCACACCCACAGCGACATAAACCCATTTCATTAGTGTTTCTCCCCAGATTCTGTTAAATTAAAATAGTTTAAAATGGTTCGGGATGATGTCAGTTCGGCTTGCATAATGTCATAGAGCCGTTTCAGCCTAGTAGTGGTATAATAGGGTAAAGGTTCCGGTTCTGCCGATTCTGGCGATTCTGGCGATTCTGGTTGATGAGATTTGGTCGGGTAAGGACTGGCAAATATTGAATGTAAAGGCTGGATACAAGTGGCATGAATTTCCTTGGTGACTAAGGCATGATGTAACTCTTCTAAGTCCTTATAAGGTACTAATTCAACCCGCATATAATGTTGGCGAAAAATTCCCCGTAATTCATCGACCAGTTGACCAAAAGGGCGATCGCTTTCCGGCTGTTGTAATTCCTCTTTCAGGACACCCAAACGCATAACCAAAGAAGAACGCACCGCCACCCCATACAGGGTAATTGCCAGCATCGTCCCCACTAATGCTTCAGTTAAGGCTACATCTGCAGCCCCTAAGATCGCATAAACCAAAGCAGCCACAGCACCCAATATACCACGAATTACTAAGGCATGATAGGGGTTAACTTGTAAAACTACCATGGCGGTGGCTAGAGGCATTAACGCCGTGATTAGATAGATAGTATTATCGTTCATCGTCACCTTCACTACTGGAACAGTAAGCTAATACATATCCTAAAACAGTATTCCAAATTGCCAAAGAAATAATGGCAAGAATCAGCAGGGGCCATTCGCTGGGAATTCTCAGTAATAGTCCGAAAACTATGGTCATGGAACCCAAGGTATCAGAGACTGATAAACCATGTAGTTTGAATAATACTGAGCGATCGCCGACTAGGGGAAAAGTTCCCCAAAACCAAAAGACCACCCCAACTAACATCAAAAGGTCACTGAATAAGTTAATCATGATTCACTTAGTTAATACATCACTCATGCGTCTAAGAATTTGAGCCAATAGCATTAAAGACGCATTCCCAACACTGAGAATAATTACCCCAACTACGCCAATCATCCAATCATCTCTTAAAACCGAGACAACTAGAATCATGATCGATGTTTTACTAGCAATACTAGAAAATGCTAACACCTTTTGCCAAATATTATCATCTTGGCAGGCTTCGTAAATAGGAATCATTAAAGCTACCAGCATTATCATTAAAATATTGTTCATGAATCAGGCCTCCGGCGACGTACCCAATGGACTTCATACCAGCCCTCTTGGTGATATTTTAAAACAATTGTTTTCGGGGTAAAGGTAATGATAAAGATATCTAAAAAAATTAAACCCGGTGTTCTTTGGGGTTTCACTCTTTCCATGGTGATATCTTCATAATTATGGGGTTTTAAGATAATCTCAAAAGCCTCTAGGTAGGCTTGAGGCACTGACCTAATGACTTCCCCAAAAGCCCTTAACCAGTCGTTTAAAGCCGCCTTAGAGGGGCTACGACCGGGTAATAATAAACACACACTCACCCCGATAATGATATTAGCTAAACTCAGGTCAGCAGTAATCAGAAACCAAATAGCTAATCGCAGAATTAAGTTGAGAGACAGATATTTAATCATGCTATACCCACCGCGAAAATAAACCAAAAGAGCACTGTTAACATGATGGTCATTCCACCAATAATATGTTCCAGCTTTTCCCAGGATCTGGACAGGTTCACTACTAAGTCTTTAAACAGCACAAAATAAGCCAACCATCCGACACTTATAGTTACCAGAGATTTGACAATATTATCAATGGTGTAAACTGATTGATAATAGAAAAAGTTAGCCAAAATCAGCCCCCCCAGCAGAATTACCATGGCTGGTAATAACCCCCGTTGCTTTTCTTCAGTTTCTGGGGTTGCTGGTAGTTGAGTATGGGGAATAAAGATGAATTTAGCAAAGTATATGGTTGTTCCTATGGCGGCTATATTAAGGATGATTTCTTGCCAAGACCACAGATTTTTAAAGGTGATAATCTTCGCACCAAAGCCAGACAGTAAAGGGAAACCAGAGACAGACAAACTAGCTATCAATAATGGTATCCAAACTGAGGTATTAATGGGCTGCGCCTGTAGTTGCTTAAAGCTGCGACTGGGTAGGCTTCCAGCTATTAAGAATAAAGCTGATTTAACCAAGCCGTGGGTGAGGGCATAAAACCCAGCAACTACGGGGGCGGCGAGGACAAATCCTAATTGGGAAATGGTGCTAAAAGCTAGGGTTAGCTTGGTGTCTTTTTGAAAAACGGCATAAACTACGCCGAAAATGGCGGTGCTAATACCAAAGATTCTTAGCACTGGGTCAATCTCTGGTACAATGAGAGCGCAACGAATTAGGGGAAATACTCCGGCTTTGACTACGACTCCTGAGAGGAGGGCGGAAACGGGGGTTTCTGATTCGGAGTGGGTTAGCGGTAGCCATAACCCAGAGACAAACACGCCACCTTTGACTAATAGTGCCATTAGGATAAGGGCTATGGCTTCTGGAGGGGAAACCCGTAAGCCACTAAAGGCAAAGGAATGAGCGGCTTGGTAGACAAGACCGACCCCAATCAGATAGAATAGCATGGCGGTGTTGCTCACAAATAGATAGCGTAAGGCTATCCAAATGGAGCGATCGCTACGAGGATAGGAAATTAACAGGAAAACTGCGATTCCTAACACCTCTAGGGCTACATATATGCTAATAAAATCTTGACAAACAAATGTGGCATTAACACTGCCATGTAAAATGATAGCCTGGGCATAAAAAAAGGCGGATTTACCCCGGTTCCAACAGTAAAAAACCACTGCCATGGTGACTAGGGCGTTGGTCAAGATAAAGTAGCCACTTTGTTGATCAACTAATAGTTGAACACCGAAGTTATCTAGTAGCTGGATTGATAAATCTGTATCATTTAACAGAACCTGCAACCCATAAGCTAGGGAACAAAGGGCTGTGAAAATGGCCAGATAGCGATCGAGTTTGGGGAGTAAATAGATACTGAACCCCATACACATTGGTAATGCTATCAATGCGATCGTAATATTGGTCATGGGGTATTGTTCTTTTCGATCTCGTCGGTTTCTAGGGTGGGGTTATCGCGGGCTAACTTTATGACACCAACCAGCATTAATGCTTGGACGGAAAAGCCAATTACGATCGCCGTCAAAATCACCGCCTGTGGCACCGGGTCGGCATAAGTGCCATTATCTGCGGCATTACCGATAATCGGTGTAAAAAAGCCATCCCGTGAGGCGATGAGTACATAATAGGCGATTACCCCTGTACTCATCACATCCATGGAGATAATTTTCATCATCAGGTTCTTTTTGAGAATGATGCCGAAAAATCCGAACATCACGGAGGCGAATACTAACGACTCTAACACAATTATCTGTCAGCTAAAGGAGTTGATGAATTATATGTAAAGCATACACGATTTCGGCAAAAAACAAAACATCTTTTTAGGGATTTTGGCAAAATTTAGTTAGCCCAAATCTCGTGTTTTATTGTGTCCAAAATTTAGGAGATTTTCAACCACACAACTAGCCAAAATATAGCGGTTAAACTCAGGGTCATGACCCCCATCAGGTGGTCTAATTTTTCCCAAGTTTTGGGCAGGTTAATTAGGGAATTTTTGAAAATCAGAAAATAGGCTAACCAACCCACCCCAATAGTAGCTAAAGCCTTAGTAATCTTCTCGACGGAATAGGTGGACTCGTAATAGAGACTATTGGCACAAATTAAGGCAATAAACAGAATACCTATAGCGGGAAGTAATGCCAATTTTTGAGAGTCAAATTTTTCGGAATCGGCGGATTGTTGGTGGGGAATAAAGATAAATTTGGCAAAATATATCACGGTTCCGACTGAGGCAATATTGAGGGCGATATCTTCCCAAGTTGACAAGTCTTTAAAAACTAGAGCTTTGGCTGAAAAAATAGATAACAGCGGGAAACCAGATATAGACAAACTAGCCAGGAGTAGAATTAGCCAGAGAAAAGTATTAATGGGCTGTTGATGCAGTTGTTTAAAGTTGCGGCTGGGCAGGCTTCCTTCTATGAGGAATAAAGCGGATTTAACTAAGCCGTGACTGAGGGCATAAAAACTTCCGGCGACGGGGGCGACAATGATAAAACCTAATTGGGAAATACTGCTAAAAGCGAGGGTGCGTTTGGTGTCTTGTTCAAAAATGGCATAAATTGCACCTAACAAGGCGGCAGCTACCCCAAAGATGCTGAGAATTGGGCTAAATTCGGGTAGAATTAAGGCTAAACGTACTAAGGGAAAAACTCCGGCTTTGGTGACAATTCCTGAGAGAAGGGCGGAAACAGGGGTTTCTGATTCAGCATAGGTCATGGGTAGCCATAACCCTGAGACGAAGATACCACCCTTGGCTAATAAACCCATGAAGATAAGGGATATAGCCTCTGGGGAGGAACCCCGTAAGCCAGCAAAGGCAAAGGAATGATGGGCTTGGTAGACGAGGGCGACTCCTACCAGGTAGAATAGCATGGCGGTATTGCTGACAAATAGATAGCGTAAGCCTACCCAAATAGAGCGATCGCTGCGAGGATAAGCAATTAATAAAAAAACGCCTATTCCTAAGACTTCTAAAGCCACATATAGACTGATAAAGTCCTGGGAGATAAAAATGGAGTTAAGGCTGCTATGAACAATTAATATCTGAGTAAAAAACAACCCAGAAAGCCGGGACGACCAACAGTATAAAATCACCGCCATGGTGACTAGGGCGTTGGTCAATATCAAGTAGCCACTGGTTTGGTCAATGAATAGTTGAACACCAAAGTTATTCAGTAGTTGTATATTCAGGTTTGGGGGTTCCAAAATAACCCATAACCCGTAAGCAAAAGACATCAGGACAACGGCCATAGCCGAATAGCGATCTATTTTGGGGAATAGATAAATGCAAAATCCTACCAAAATTGGCAGTAATATCAAGACGATGGTGATATAGGTCATGGGTTGTTATGGTCATCCAGATAATTACTCACATCAGGTTCTTAGTGAGAATCTAATATTTGGATTATACATGAGTCAGACACCAAAATATTTATGGGTATGCTGTCTCCCATGTGATCAAAAAAAGAGGGGATCTGATCTAGTCAGAAACCCGCCTCTTAAATTAACTTCTATTGATTAGGTGACTGAAAACCTATTCACCCATCATGACTGGTTCCGGGCCAAAGGTCGGAAATACAGTTTTGCCATTATTTTCACTCGCCACCACGGGATGACCATAATAGGCATCAATAATCAGTTGCTTGAGATCCTCAATTAAGGGATAGCGAGGATTGGCCCCTGTACACTGATCATCAAAGGCTTGATCGGCGACTTCATCAACTTTAGCTAAAAACTCGGCTTCGCTTTCTTTAACGACTTCTTTCATGGCTTTAGGAATGCCTACCTGATGCTTGAGTTCTTCAATAGCCAAAATTAGGCGATCGATTTTTTCATCATCAGTATTCCCTCCCAAATGCAAATAATCGGCCACCCGAGCATAACGCCATTTAGTGTTAGGATATTTGTATTGGGAGAAAGTGGCTTGTTTGAAGGGTGCATCAGTGGCATTGTAGCGAATTACATGGCTAATCATCAAGGCATTCGCTAAACCGTGGGGAATGTGGAAAGTCCCGCCTAATTGGTGGGCAATGGAATGGCAAATGCCTAAGAAACCATTAGCAAAAGCCATCCCAGCCATGGTAGAGGCATAGTGCATTTTTTCCCGTGCTTTCGGGTCATTCGCGCCATTTTTATAGGAACTAGGCAGATACTTGAAAATCAGCCGAATGGCTTCTAAAGCCATGCCATTAGTGTATTCGGAAGCCAAGACGGAAACAAAGGCTTCTAAGGCGTGAGTTAAGGCATCAATACCGCCAAAAGATGTTAAACTTTTGGGCATATTTAACACCAATTCGGGGTCAACGATCGCAATATTAGGAGTCAAGGCATAATCTGCCAAAGGATACTTAATATTATTGCGGCGATCGGTAACCACAGCAAAGGGTGTCACTTCCGAACCAGTTCCCGAAGTGGTAGGAATTGCTACCATTAGTGCTTTTTCCCCCAGCGGCGGCAAATCATAGACCCGTTTACGGATATCCATAAATCGCATCGCCAAACCTTCAAACTCAATATCTGGATGTTCATACATGAGCCACATAATCTTAGCCGCATCCATAGGCGATCCACCACCAATGGCAATAATAACATCGGGTTCAAAGGTATTCATGAGAGTTAAACCCCGTTGTACGGTATCCAAAGACGGGTCAGGTTCAACATCATAAAAAACGTCATATTTAACCCCGATTTCTTCGAGGACTTCCTCAAGAGATGCGGTAATTCCTAAGTTAAACAAAGGCTTATCAGTGACAATAAAAGCCCGTTTTTTACCTGCCAACTCTCGCAAAGCGACGGGTAGGGAACCATACTTGAAATAGATTTTGGGAGGGACTCGGAACCACAGCATATTTTCCCGTCGTTCGGCGACGGTTTTAATATTTAACAGGTGAGTAGGTTCGACGTTTTCACTAATGGAATTACCGCCCCAAGTTCCACAACCCAGAGTTAAAGAAGGGTCAAGACGGAAATTATACAAATCTCCGATCGCCCCTTGAGATGAAGGGGTATTAATTAACACCCGCGCCGTTTGTACCTTACCCTCAAAGGCGTTAATATGAGCAGTATTATTAGGGGAAGTATACAAGGCAGCGGTGTGACCACGACCTCCCAACTGTACCAAACGTTCAGCCTTCAGAACCGCATCCTCAAAATCTTTCGCCCGATACATAACCAAAACCGGCGATAGTTTTTCATGGGCGAAGGGGTCATCATCATCAATTTCCGGTCGTTCCCCGATAATCACACGGGTATTATCAGGAAGATTTAGCCCAGCCATTCCTCCCAATTTATTAACAGTTTGACCGACAATTTCGGGGTTAAGATGACCGTCTACAAAAATGACGTTAGCCATGCGATCGGTTTCTTCTGGGGTGAGGAAATAAGCACCACGGCTGAGAAATTCCTCCCGCACCTGGTCATAAATAGAATCAACGACAATTACAGACTGTTCACTAGCACAAATCATGCCATTGTCAAAAGTCTTACTCAGGATAATCGAAGATACCGCCATTTTAATATGAGCAGAATCATCAATTAAAGCCGGAGTATTCCCCGCTCCAACACCTAAAGAGGGCCGCCCGGAAGAGTAAGCAGCCCGCACCATTCCCGGACCCCCTGTAGCGAGTATCAGTTTAATATCCTGATGCTGCATCAAGGCTTGAGATAGGGGAACTGTTGGTTCATCAATCCAACCAATAATATCTTCCGGCGCACCGGCTTCAACGGCTGCTTCCAGAATAATACGCGCCGCCTCATTAGTACATTTTTGGGCGCGGGGGTGGGGTGAAAATATAATCCCATTGCGAGTTTTTAGGGCAATTAAGGCCTTAAAAATAGCTGTAGAGGTGGGATTAGTAGTGGGGACAATACCTGCTAAGATGCCCACAGGTTCGGCGATTTTTTGGAATCCGAAGGATTTATCGGATTCAATAACACCACAGGTTTTGGTGTTTTTATACTTGTTGTAGATGATTTCTGAGGCGAAGTGATTTTTAATCACTTTATCCTCAACCACCCCCATACCTGTTTCTTCGACTGCTATTTTAGCTAGAGGTATACGCGCCGCATTAGCCGCTAGGGCAGCTTTCTTAAAAATGTAGTCTACCTGTTCTTGAGTGAAGCCAGAGAATTCTTGCTGGGCTGCTTTTACCCGCGCAATCAAGTTCTCTAATTCTTCGATATTGGTCACTCGGTTAACCATGAAAATACCTCAGATAGGACTATTGCCCAACTATGTACAGGGTCTTAGGCTGACCCATGCAGTACAGTAGTTGCTCAAAGATTTTGACTACCAGACAGTATAGCGCTTGTTCCTGATTTGTGTAGGTAGGACTTACTAAAACATCAAATTTGCGAGACTCCTCTACCCTTGATTATAGTAAAATGGTGTATCCGATGATACATCTTTCCTAAAGAATTAACTAAATTTTAACCTCCCATTAACTATCCAAATTGCGACATTCCCCAAGCCACCTAGT
>NZ_JARPLC010000003.1:8311-54255 GCF_032350395.1 Limnospira sp. PMC 289.06 | reverse complement strand
CATCAATTATCGATTATCCGGTAGGGGCGGGTTCCACGGTCAATGAAATTGACAACAAATAAGATTACTAAACCCGCCCCAAGCCACCTAGTCATCAATTATCGATTATCCGGTAGGGGCGGGTTCCACGGTCAATGAAATTGACAACAAATAAGATTACTAAACCCGCCCCACGCCACCTAGTAATCAATTATCAATTATCAATTATTTAGTTGTCATAGTATGGATACCATCCCAGTCGGAGGGTGGGGTATTTTGTAGATAATTGTGGGCGCGACCGATATGAATTTCGACGGCTCTATCATCCGATCGCATTTTTTTAGCCACTTCAAAATGCTGAATAGCTAAGGCAAAATCCCTGGCTAAATAAGCCTGTCGTCCCAGATTATAATATCCCAAAAACTCGACCCATTCATCATCTAAAGCCTGATTTTTTGAGCCAATCAACTCATAAATATTAACGGCATTATTTTTACCTTTAACCCGGACTTTATCCAACTCCCTAACCCAAATGCGATCGCCACACAAATTATAAGTCATTTCACTTAAAATAATATCACAGCCATACAATTTAGTAAGCTGTTCCAAGCGGGAACTCAAATTAACCCCATCGCCAATCACAGTATAATCCATCCGTTTTTGAGAGCCAATATTTCCCGATACTACTTCTCCCGAACTCATACCAATACCAATTTTAATTTGAGGTTCATTAGGTCGAGACTCATTAAAATCTTTCAACCGTTTTCGCATATCCAAAGCGGACTTAACCGCCATCCAAGCATGATTATCTCTGAGAGGAAGAGGCGCACCAAACACCGCCATAAGTGCATCTCCGATAAACTTATCCAAAGTTCCTTCATGGGAAAAAACGGCTTCCACCATAGTTTCAAAATATTGATTTAGCAACGCCACGACATCAGAGGCTTCCAAATTTTCAGTCAAGGTGGTATAGCCACGAATATCAGAAAATAGAATAGTTACTTCTTTCCTTTCCCCAATCATCAAAGCATCTTCTCCCAAAGCCATAACCCGTTCAGCGACTCCGGGAGTCATATAGCGATACATGGTAGTTTTCATACGTTTTTCGCGGCTAATATCTTCCAAAACCACCAAACCACCCCGGACACCACCTTCGGGGTTAGTCAAAGGATTAACAGTCAAATTAATGCTACGTTCTAGGAGTCTAATTTCGGAAGCGATCGCCTCATTATCAGCCAAAGAATTGCCATCCAAAGGCTGATATTCTTGACCCCAAACATGATAAATATCTGGTTTTTTCTCATCAGGAACCACCAAAATGGGGATGGGTGTTGTATCTCCAAATTCCCCAACTATCATTTCGACTAATCCTACAGTTAAACTTTGTTCGGGGACAAAATGGCGGGCGGCAAATTTGAGACTATCCTCAAGACGCAATTGCAAATTTTCAATAGGAAGAACATCCCAGATATATTGTCCGCTAAGTTGATATTCCCAATATTCGCGAATTTGTCGATGGCGGGGACGGTGACGGGGACAGCCGAGCAATTCTAAAGCGGCATCATTAATGGTAACAATGCGACCTTGTAAATCGGTAGAAATAACCACATCTGAGAGACTTTGGAGAATATCTTTTTGATACTGTTTCTCCACCATGACATTTTCAAACAGTTGGGCATTTTGCAAAGCAATACCCGCCTGAGCATTAAAAGCCCGCAGAAATTCCTCATCAGAATCGGTGAAACTGCCTTTATGTTTATTAATTAACTGAGTGACACCAATCAGCTCACCTTTAGCGTTGTCAACTGGCATACAGAGAATATTACGAGTGCGATAGCCAGTTTTGCGATCGGTTGTCGGGTCAAAGCGAGGGTCTGCATAAGCATTGGTAATATTTAGCACTTGACCTGTGGAAGCCACATAACCCGCAATTCCTTTATTAGCGGGAATGCGAATTTCCATCATGGTTTTACCATCAGCCTTAGCTACTTTAGTCCAGAGTTCCTCGGTTTCTTTTTTGAGTAGGAAAATGGTACTGCGATCGGCTTGCATTAGGTCTCTCGCCTGTTCCATTACGGATAACAAAGTAGTTTCGAGATCTAAACTTTGACCGAGGGTAGTGGTAGCTTTGAGGAGGGCTGCTACACCTCGCTGGTTACGGGCGGCCACAAAAAACGATTGACAGCTTTCGAGGATAATGCCAATAGAATCAGCAAAGGAGCGAAATTGCTGTTCGTCTTCCTCGGTAAAAGGGCGATCGCCTGCTTTATTGAGGAGTCGCACCACGGCGACGGCCTCTTGAGGATTTTGGGTGCTAAAAATGGGCATACAGAGAATGCTGCGCGCTTCGTACCCTGATGGTTGATCAATAGCGGGGTCGAAGAACTCATGGGTTTGAGCATCAGTGATATTGAGGGCTTCTCCGGTACAGGCGACATGGCCGAGAATACCCACATCCATAGGTAGGCGAATTTCCTCGGTATGTTTAGAGTCGGAGTTCCCCTCGCCGTCAGTTTCGTTGTTTTCGGGAGAGGTTTTGTACCAAAGCTGACCCTTGCTGCGATTAATCAAAAAAATGGTAGTGCGATCGGCTTCTAAGATTTGTCCGATTTTGAGAGTAAAGGCATCGAGAAGCTGTTCGAGGAGGGTTTCGATCGCTTCATTGTTAATCAGTTCGATAGCTCGGAGAAATTGTTGAAATTCTGCGGTAATGAAATCGAGAATACAAATAAACTCTCCCATTGGCAGATTTTTTACACGATCTGCCAACAAGCCCATGCGATTAACTTGAGTCAATGTAGCCAGAATGCTACCTGCGTGGGAAACTGTCATGGGTCGGGGTTAAATTGACAAAGGACTCCATCTGAACGGTTTATCCCCCGATTCAGTAGCCTAAAAAGGAAGAAGCAAGGAACAGCAATAATCCATTCCTTGTCTCAAGTCTACGGGTTTCCTCTCAGCTAGGCAACAGAGGGCAGTGATTGACGAGCTAAAATATTTTGATAATAGCGTCTCAGTTGGCTAGTGGCAGCAGCCCACCCCCAGCGTTCGGCTTCTAATCGGGCATTTTGTCGCAACCTTTCCCGCTCATCACTATGGGATAACAGTCTACTGGTGGCTTTGATGGCTCCTTGTTCATCCCTGGGGTCAAACAGATAGCCATTTACTCCATCAGTGACAATATCGGGAATTCCCCCAGACCGCGCGGCTACTACGGGGGTTCCTGCGGCCATAGCCTCGAGGAGGACTAAACCTAGGGTTTCTGTCCGGGAAGGGAAAATGAAGGCATCAGCGCAGGCGTAAGCGGCCGCTAATTGTTCTCCCCGCAGATAACCCACAAAGTTGGTGGGAGTTCCGGCGAAATGTTGTTCTAGGTTTTCTCGGTTCGGACCATCTCCGACTAGGGCTAGACGGGCGTTGGGTATTGCTGCTAGAATAGGTTTAATGCGATCGATTTCTTTTTCGGCTCCTAGTCTGCCTACATACAACAGTAGGGTATCGTCTGGGTTTCCCATACTGAGGCGATCGCGCATTTCTTTAGTGGCTTTATGGGGTTGGAACATTTCTGTATCCACCCCCCTCTGCCATAGGTCTACCCGTTCAATGCCATGATTGCGTAACTCCTCAACCATTGCTGTGGAGGTACACAGGTTTAACATAGCCTGATTATGGGCTGTACGCAATAACCCCCACAGGAATTCCTCTAGCATTCCTAAGCCGTAGTGGTGCAGGTATTGGGGTAGATGGGTATGGTAGGAGGCTACTAACCCGACGTTGAGTTTTTTACCATAATACAGGCCACTTAATCCCAATACGGCTGGGTTGGCTACATGGATAATATCTGGTTTAAATTCCGCTAATTTTGCCCCAATTCCCGGATGAGGAAGACCGATTTTGAGTTCAGGATACATGGGGAGAGGAAATCCCTCTACACCGTAGATTTGACAGCCTTTATATTCGGTTAATCCACCTTCTGGAGAAACTATTAGCACCTCATCACCTAGGCGATTTAGTTGTTCGGCGGTATGACATAAACGGGTGACAATCCCATCTATTTTCGGTAAAAATGTTTCAGTAAAAAGGGCGATTCTCATAAAAAGTTAGCGCGGCTTGTCAAATATTTTGGAAGGGTTTAGAGACCATAAAAAAACCAGTCTTTTCGACTCAAGTAATCACCAGTGTATAATTAACCCATTTTTAGTTATCTGAGGTAACGGGTTGATTATTGTTGGCGGCTGGTGTGGTAGTGGGTGATAACAGTCGATACTTCAGCAGGAAGCCAAAATATGCGAACAGGACAATGATGGCTGTGCCAATGCCGACAGGACTAGGAACCCAGAAAATGGCTTCTAGTCGGTTAATCTCCCCAGGTTGGAGAGTCCATACTACCAACTTGCCGTTTTCTTCTGTGGTCGGGTTGGAGTCAGAGTCGGGGTTGCCGTCAGCTATCACCCGCGCTCCCCAAGGGGTAATCAGCCTAAATTCTAGGTCGATCAGGTTTTCGGCCCCAACAATAACGTTATCCTCGCTGGCTACTAGGGCTAGGGATGTTAGGTCTAATTCTAGGTTAATCCGATTACGCAGAGCAAATATTAAGTTATTTTGCTTTAAACGCAAATCTGAGGCAAATTGTGGTAGTTGCCCTTCTGTAGCCGGAAGCGATCGGCTAGAGGGGGGAGTGATGGGGTTAAAAAAGGCGCTAAATTTTTTCTGTAAATCTGCCCCATTGTAAAAGGGGATAGTAACTTCAATCTCCTGATTGGACAATTGTTTAGCTTTACCGTTGAGAAGTTTGGCGCGACGACGTAGACTCGGAAGCCACTCATCTAAAGCGTCTGACCCTAAGTTAGTCACTTCTTCGGCTAACCGGATATGCTGGACAATTTTGCCGTGGGTCTGATCAGAAAATTCAATCCCTATATCGGAGTGAACACATCCCCCCAGCATCAGGGAAACTAAACCCATGATGATCAGAACTCGCAATCGTTTCAACATCCCTATTTGCCTCACCAGAACATCGGCTGCTCATCTGTTTCTCCTCTTCTCATCAAACCCGATCGCCAAACCATTGTCAATTGCTGAGGGGTTAATTTTTAATTCCTGTGGTAGCAATGCCTCGGATGAACTGTCGCTGACCCAACAGGAATAAGATCACCACGGGGACAGTGGCAATAACTACGGCGGCCATTAGTAGTTGCCAACTGCTGGTAAACTGTTCCTGAAATTCGGCTAAAGCTAGTTGTACGGTTCTTAACTCGGGTCGGGTGGTAAATACTAAGGGCTTGAATAAATCATTCCATTCGCCAATGAAGGTAAATAGAAACAGGGTTACCAGGGCGGGACGGGCTAGGGGTAGCATGATCTGGGTGAGAATTTGCCAGCGGTTGGCCCCGTCAATGGTGGCCGCTTCCTCTAAGGCTAAGGGAATGGTGATGAAATATTGGCGTAACAGAAAAATCCCGAAGCCATTGACGGCTGTGGGTAGGATTAAGGCCCAGTAGGAGTTGAGTAAATGACCCCATTTGAGGACGAGAAAAATGGGAACTACTAACAATTGAAAGGGAATTACCAAGGTCGCCAAGACTACTAAGACGATCGCCTGTCGGCCGCGAAATTTGAGTCGCGCTAGGGCATAACCCGCTAGGGCTGAGGTGATCACCTGAAAGGCGGTTACAGATAAGGCGACAAAGGTGGAATTAGCGAAGGCTAACAGAAAGCTACCCCGCTGCCATGCCTGTTGGTAGTTTGCCAGGGTAAGCTGAGAACTATCGGCGGCGCTAGGTTCTGATAGGGAGGTGAACACTACGATCACTAGGGGCAGCAGGACAATTCCCGCCCCCACCAGTAACAACAACAGGGTTAGCACCTGAAAAAAAGTATTCCAGTTTACAGATTTTTTCATAAAGTTGAGTTACAGAGCGATCGAAAATTGGATTAAGATAAACTTATCAAAAATGCCATGATTATTAAGTTTAACTGGGTGTGTCAGGAACTAATCTTAGAAAATACGACAAAGTTGGTCAATTCCTGGAATAAATAGATAAAGTAAACTATAAAGATCCTAATGCTTGCTGATGCTAAAGGCCATTGAGTGAGTCAGATGCCATAATTCTGTATCTGGATTCTCAGTGTAATGGCCATTGATGGGGGAAGCAAGCCATAAAAATAGCAGAATTTTGACCCCCACTGTACGGTCAGGCAGATCGAAACAGGTTCTCGGACATGAGAGCAAAACGCTTGGGGAGATATCTACCTCTGGATATCTGGCTTTCGAGTTGGATGTGTAAGTGATATCAGTGAACCAAGAATTCCACTGCTAATAAGGGTGGGAGTGTCAAGAACAGCTCATTTGTTTGTTACCAGGAGAAATTTAATTTATGCCACAGCTTGAAACAATTGCTGAACTAGACTTTCAGAACGAAACCTATAAAGATGCCTATAGCCGGATTAATGCGATCGTAATTGAAGGTGAGCAAGAAGCATATGATAATTACATCAAACTGGGTGAAATGCTGCCGGAAGAACGGGAAGAGTTGATTCGTCTGTCGAAAATGGAAAAGCGTCACATGAAAGGGTTTCAGGCTTGTGGTCGCAACCTGGAAGTTAGCCCCGACATGGACTTTGGCCGTGAGTTCTTTGCTCAACTGCATGGTAACTTCCAAAAGGCGGCGGCTGAAGGTAAGTTGGTCACTTGTTTGCTGATCCAATCTTTAATTATTGAAAGTTTTGCGATCGCTGCTTACAACATCTATATCCCGGTGGCTGATCCCTTTGCTCGCAAAATTACCGAAGGCGTGGTTAAAGATGAGTACGAGCATCTGAACTTTGGCGAGGAGTGGCTGAAAGCTCACTTTGAAGAGTCCAAAGCTGAATTAGAAGAAGCTAACCGCCAAAACTTACCCCTGGTCTGGAAAATGCTTAACCAGGTGGAAAAAGATGCCAGTATCCTGGGAATGGAGAAAGAAGCCTTAATTGAGGACTTCATGATTGCCTATGGGGAAGCTCTGAGCAATATTGGTTTCACTACCCGCGATATTATGCGGATGTCTGCTTATGGCTTGGCAGGAGTTTAACTTAGTCAGGTTGAGATTTTGAACAAAAACGGTCGGTGCTGTCGGTGCTGTCGGTGAGCGCAGCCGAACCGCTGAACAGGTGGCGGTCTGCGATCGCCACGGTCTTAATCGTCATAGCCTGATCCTCTGAGCAACAAATCCCAGCCCTAGAGCGTTTAATCCACGCAACAGCTAAACGTCCTGTCGTGAAATACCCGTCCATCGATAGGATATTCTACAAGTTCCCTAGCTACTACCGCAGAGCGGCCATCAGCGCCATTGGGCAGGTCAGCATCAAAACTGGCTTACGATGGGTCTAGGATGGTGAAACGAGACTCAAAAAACTATGCTCTGGCTGTATTTTCCCATGGGAAGCGCTATAACTGCGACCTGAATGGAAGTCAAGATATTGCCGAGAGGAATGCTGAAGCTCACTCGCAGAAATGACGGTGAGGAGGGCTCGCGCAAATGTTCTGGAGGTTCGCCTAGAAGCTGGGCTTGTTTGTGTGATATTTGGACTCAGGCGAGTCCGGGATTACCATAAGACACTCCCACCTCGCGCCCTCGCAGGTGGGGAGGGCTTCATTCTGAATTGCTGGCACTATGGGCAGGTTGGTGATGAGATTAAGGATAAAGTCACAAGCCAACCTGCTCCTTTGCAGGTAAAATTAATTTCTATATCCGGCATCGACTCCCATATTTTTGCCGGGAGATCGGTAAATAGAATAGCCTCCCCCAAGAGGATGTTAACTAAAAATAACTAAATAACTCAATCGAATCATGTTTGGTCTCATCGGTCATCTTACCAGTTTGGAACACGCCCAGGTTGTGGCTCGGGATTTGGGTTATGCAGAATATGCTGATCAAGGTCTGGATTTTTGGTGCAGCGCACCACCCGTAATTGTTGAGGATCTTAAGGTAACAAGTATTACGGGTCAGGTAATTGAGGGTAGGTATGTAGAGTCTTGCTTCTTACCCGAAATGTTGGCTACTAACCGCATGAAAGCTGCTACTCGCAAAATTATTAATGCTATGGCTCATGCTCAAAAAAATGGCATTAATATTACGGCTTTGGGGGGGTTTTCTTCGATTATTTTGGAGAGATTTAATTTGGATCAACTGGGTAGAATTCGCAACATTAAGTTAGAGTTTGAGCGCTTCACTACCGGAAACACACACACGGCTTATATTATTTGCCGTCAAGTTGAACAAGCCGCACCGAAATTAGGAATAGATTTATCTAAGGCTACTGTGGCGGTTTGTGGTGCTACCGGAGATATTGGGAGTGCGGTTTGTCGGTGGCTAAATGGCAGACTTGATGTGGCTGAAATACTATTGATTGCTCGCGATCGCCAAAGACTCCAAAACCTCCAAGCTGAATTGGGACGGGGTAAAATTATGGCCTTAGATGAAGCATTACCCAAGGCTGATATTGTGGTTTGGGTCGCTAGTATGCCCCAGGGGGTGGAAATTGACCCGGAGGTTTTGAAAAAACCCTGTTTGTTGATTGATGGCGGCTATCCTAAAAATATGGCAACTAAGTTTCAAAGTCCCGGTGTTCATGTCCTGTCTGGGGGCATTGTGGAACACGCTTTAGATATTGACTGGAAAATCATGAAAATTGTCAATATGAATGTTCCCGGTCGCCAGCTATTCGCCTGTTTTGCGGAATCTATGTTATTGGAGTTTGAGGCTATATATACCAATTTTTCTTGGGGCCGAAATCAAATCACTTTGGATAAAATGGATATGATTGGTCGGATGTCTATTAAACATGGTTTTAAGCCACTGATGTTATAATTCTTTCCCCCTCCTCACCCGCTATTCTCAAACTCTGTTGATCTGGCAATTTCGGGTGAGGATCTGATTATTACTTGTGGCTTTTGGGGGGAATGCACAAAATATGGTTTTTGTCAAGGGTGATAAAAATAGTGGGGGCATTTTCCTCAAAAACTCGTGCATCGTGAATTTTATTTTTTGCTGGCAGAATAACTTTAACCGCGAGATAATCAGGGTTTCCGGCTGTATTTTTGCATATAGGCACAGTAAGCCCTTGGGTGCAATTTCTCCCAGCTTACCACAACCCCTATAATCTCGTCAACTTTTTGCGAGGAATTGGCAATAAAATTGTATTAATTCTTAACAATCTTTGGAAAAAAAAATATATTTGGTTGTATTAATTAGCAAAACTTATATAAAATTCGACAAGTAGGGGCAGGGGGTGGGGCAGTTCATTAACGGTAGAACCCGCCCCGATAGTTGAGAATTAAAGGGTTAATCTCTCATTTTTTCAGACCAAACGCGAGTGGGAAGACCCCAAACATAGATAAATCCTTCGGCGGCTTTGTGGTCAAATACATCTTCAGAGCCGTAAGTAGCCAGGTCAAGGCTGTAGAGGGATTTGTCAGACTTGCGGCCGACAATGTTGCAATTGCCTTTAAACAGTTTTACCCGTACAGTGCCGCTGACCCGTTCTTGAGTTTGTTTGATAAAGGCATCGATCGCACCTTTGAGGGGACTAAACCAGAGGCCATTATAGACAATTTGGCTATAGGTTTCCTCAATGCCGCGTTTATAGCGGGTGACATCAGAAGTGAGAACCAGACTTTCAAGATCTCGGTGAGCCTGAATGAGTACAACCATGGCAGGGGATTCGTAAACTTCCCGAGATTTAATGCCTACCAAACGATTCTCGATCATATCAATGCGTCCGATACCGTGGTTTCCGGCGATCGCATTTAAGCGAGAGATCAGGTCAACCCCGTTGAGTGCTTCCCCATTGAGGCTAACAGGAATGCCAGCTTGGAAGCCAATTTCTACATATTCGGGCTCGTTAGGAGTATCAGCGATCGCTTTAGTCATCCCATAAATATCCTCTGGGGGTTCAACCCAGGGATCTTCGAGTGGTCCAGCTTCGATCGCCATACCAAGCAAGTTGCGATCGAGACTGTAGGGGGAAGACTTTTTAACCGGGAAGGAAATGCCACATTTTTCCCCATAGGCGATCGTCTCTTCCCGACTCATACCCCACTCCCTAGCCGGAGCCAAAATCTTAATATTAGGGTTGAGAGCGCCGATAGACACATCAAAGCGGACCTGATCATTGCCTTTTCCCGTGCAACCGTGAGCGATCGCGTCTGCTCCGTATTTTTCGGCAACTTCCACCAAAATCTGAGCAATCAAAGGACGTGCTAAAGCCGTAGCCAGGGGATAGCGATTCTCATACAAAGCATTGGCTTGAATAGCCGGAAAAGCAAATTCCTGGACAAATCGCTGTTGTACATCAATCACTAAAGACTCACTCGCGCCAGAGTCGAGGGCCTTTTGTTTCACTGGTCCTAGTTCATCACCTTGTCCCAAGTCAACCGCCACAGTAATTACTTCAGCTACCCCAAACTCGTTTTTGAGGTAAGGAATACAGACGGAGGTATCTACACCACCAGAGTAGGCAAGTACAGCTTTTTCAGCGCGACCCATAATCTACCAAAGCTCCTAGACAACAAACATTTCATTATCACCCCAATCGCCACGATTTAACAGTGAACGGGTAACAATTAGGTTATAGTTTCAGAGCATCGCCAACTGTCCCCCAAAATCTATGTTTTTTAGCGTTGTTATCCCCACCTATAACCGTTTACCGATTTTACAGAAGTGTCTGAGAGCATTAGAAAATCAAGCCTATAGCGCCGCCGTGACGGGTTTAGAGGTGGTGTTAGTCGATGATGGTTCCACTGATGGGACTGTGGAATGGTTGGCCACTCATCAGGGCGCATTTCCCCATCTTCGCATTTACCAGCAAGACCACCAGGGACCGGCGGCGGCGCGAAATTTGGGAGTTGAACAGGCTAGGGGAGAGATTATTGTTTTTATCGATAGTGATTTGGTGGTAACTGATAGCTTTCTGGAGGCTCACGCTAGGGCATTAATTGCCAACTCTCAAAAAAGCGATCGCATCTTTACCTATGGTCGAGTTGTCAATACCTGCAATTTTGAACATCCCACCACAGAACCCTATAAAATTACCGATTTTTCCGCCGCTTATTTTGCTACTGGAAATGTGGCGATCGCCCGCCATTGGTTAATCGAAGCCGGATTATTTGACCCTCAATTTCAGCTTTATGGTTGGGAAGACCTCGAACTAGGAGTTAGGCTAAAAAAATTAGGTTTAAAATTAATCAAATGCCCCGCCGCCGTCGGATATCATTGGCATCCACCCTTTAGCTTAGAACAAATACCCGCCCTAATTGAAAAGGAAAAACAAAGGGGCAGAATGGGGGTAGTTTTCTACCAAAAACATCCTACATGGTCAGTAAAAATGATGATTCAAATGACAATTTTGCATCGGATACTCTGGGGGATTTTATCCCTCAGAGGTCAACTTAATGAAAGGACAATGGCGCATTTTTTACAGTGGTTAATTAATCGTGGTCAGTCTCAATTAGCCTTAGAAATTTCTCGGATTTTTTTGAATTGGTATAATGTGCAAGCCGTACAACAATATTGGGCCACCCGAGAGCATACTTAATTAAATATTTGCCAGCTTGGTTCACTATTGACCTACACATGGTATAATAGCCAAAACTATAGGTTCTAGTGGGGAACAGCCACTAGGAGTAATGGGGAAAGTTCGGTGTAAATCCGGCACTGTCCCGCAACTGTAATCAGATTTAAGGCAAATTTTTCCACCCAATCTGTGAGTCAGGATGCCCGCCTATAGTTATTTCTCACTCACAAATCTGCGAGGTACAGATGAGCAAAAATCATCGAATGATACACCTAATCGCCATGATTGGGTTAACATTTTATTTGGTAATAGGTGCAGCCACTCCAGCTCAAGCAATGCACATTATGGAAGGTTTTTTACCTATTACCTGGGCGGTTTTTTGGTGGGTGTTAATCATCCCTTTCTGGGTAATTGGTTTACAAAAACTCACCAAAATCACCCAAAAAAACCCCGAATTAAAGCTATTAATTGCCCTAGCCGGAGCCTTTACTTTTGTCCTGTCAGCCCTGAAAATACCCTCAGTGACAGGGAGTTGTTCTCACCCCACCGGAACCGGATTAGGAGTTGTTTTATTCGGACCGTCAGTGATGACAGTTTTAGGCAGTTTAGTTCTACTTTTCCAAGCCGTATTACTCGCTCACGGCGGTTTAACTACCCTGGGAGCCAATGTATTTTCCATGGCAATTGTCGGCCCTTGGGTCGCCTATGGCATTTACCAACTATTCTGCCAATTTAACCAACAAAAACTAGGTATTTTCTTCGCAGCAGCCTTGGGAAGTTTAGCCACTTATTTAATTACCTCCATACAGTTAGCCGTAGCTTTTCCGGCTGCTTCTGGGGGGGTTATCGCTTCCTTTATCAAATTTGCGGGGATTTTTGCAGTCACTCAAATTCCCCTATCAATTAGTGAGGGACTATTAACGCTGGTAGTTTGGAATTGGCTAGAGTCCTACGCCTCAGAAGAACTGCAAACCTTGAAAATTGGGAAAGCTAATAGCTAAGTAAAATAATCATGACACCAACTTCTGATCAACCCGTCAAAAATCGCAATTTATGGATGATTTTAGCCGTCGTTATTTTATCCATAACGCCACTAATTTTTATCCGAGGAGATTATGAGGGAGCCGATGAACAAGCCGAAAATCTCATCGGCGAAATTCAACCCAATTATCAACCCTGGTTTGAACCTATCTTAGAAGTTCCCAGTGGCGAAATTGAGAGCCTGTTATTTGTTTCTCAAGCCGCCATTGGTGCGGGTATCGTGGGCTATGTGATTGGCTTATATAAAGGTCGTCAACAAGGCAAAAATCGCTCATCCTAAATGCACCATCAAATTGATGCGATCGCCTATACCAATCGGTTAAGGTATTTACCCTCTGAACATAAGTTAACCTTTGCCGCCACCCTGTTTTGTCTCAGTTTGGCGGCTCCCCCCCTCCTGCAAATATTGATCACCATTTGGGTGACAATTTGGGTTGTGATTTACGCTAAAATCCCCCTAGGAATTTATCTGAAATTGCAAGCCATCCCCTTTAGTTTTTGGTTAACTAGCATTCCCGCCTTACTATTGGGGGTGGTTAATTCAGCTAATCTCGAATTAATTAAAACTGATATTATCTGGGGATTTAACCTAGGGGATATCTTGATATATTTCAGTAATCAAGGAATGCAACAAGCTGGGTTTTTGCTAACTCGCTCCCTAGTGTTAACCTCCTGTATGTATTTTATTTTACTCACTACCCCCCTAGTGGAAATCATTAGAATTTTCCGTAAGATTGGCTGTCCGAGTTTAATCACAGAATTATTAATGTTAATGTATCGGTTTATTTTTATGTTAACTGAAACCGCTAGTCAATTATTAATCGCTCAACAGGTTCGCATCGGTTATGGTGACTGGAAAACTACCATTCGCAGTTTAGGAATTGTCACCAGTCAACTACTCCAACAAACCCTAGAAAATTATCGACAAATTTGTTTAGGATTAACCGCGCGGGGGTTTAACGGAGAGTTGCGGGTTTGGTCGGTTTATCGCCACCAACCTAACCCTCGATATACCTGGGAAGGATGTTGTGGTTGTCTACTATTGTTGGTGAGTATTGGATGGTTTTATGTCCTCGGAATTTGAGTTACTAGAATTTGAGAATGTTCAGTATACTTACCCCGGTAGTCAGCAGCCAACCCTGGAAAATATCACTTGTCAATTTGGTAGATATCAGCGTTATGCTGTCATTGGACGTAATGGCTGCGGAAAAACTACCTTATTTCGATTAGCTAATGGGTTATATCGTCCCCAGTCAGGGGTGATTAGTTGGCGAGGTCAACCGCTACAATATAAACGGCGATCGTTGAATCAATTGCGCCAAAATGTGGGTTTAGTATTCCAAAATCCTGAACAGCAGTTAGTAGCCACTACCGTGTCAGAGGATATTTCCTATGGCTTGTGTAACTTGGGTTTATCTACCTCAGAAATTGCTCAAAGGGTGCGCCAAATTTTGGCTGAATTTGATTTAGTCAGTTTGGCGGATTTACCGATTAATTATCTGAGTTTGGGGCAGAAAAAAAGGGTGTCAATTGCTGATATAATGGTGTTGCAGCCACAATTATTATTTTTGGATGAACCTACGGCTTATCTTGACTCTTATCAAGTTACTAACTTTCACTGCTTATTAAATCAGATTCAACAGCAAGGAACTACTCTAGTTATCGCTACTCATAATTTGGATTTTGTGGAAGCATGGGCGGATTGGGTTTTGGTACTTGATGGCGGAAAACTGGCTTGTCAAGGTACACCAAAAGCCGTTTTTAGTCAAGGTCAACAACTCCAAGATTTAGGTTTGGGGGTTCCTTTAGTGGGGGATTTAATCAATTGGTTACAAGCTGAGAATATGGCTTTATCGGAAACACAGTTAAATCAGATTCAGCAACAGATACGCGATCGCTATTGGCGCTCAAATTCTTAATTTGGTTAAAATTGGCTGGGTAGTGGTAATCCGATTTGAGCATGGTTTAATAATGCTTCTACTGCTTGACGGTTGAGGGGACGGAAGAAAAAATAACCCTGTCCATATTTGCAATTAAACTTCTGTAAATGGTGGAGTTGTTCGGCGGTTTCAATACCTTCGGCGATCGCATCCATCTTCAGACTTTCAGCTAAAGCCACAATGACCCGGACAATTTCCCGCTTATCCTCGCCTTCGGGAATTTGACTGACAAATGAGCGGTCAATTTTGAGGATATCTACTGGGAATTTATGCAGATAACCCAACGAACAGTAACCTGTACCAAAATCATCAATACAAATTTTGATTTGTTGTTGTTTGAGTTGTTGTAAAGTGGCGATCGCTAATTCTGGGTCGTTCATAATTGCCGTTTCTGTAATCTCTAATTTTAACTCCGAACCCGCCACCCCCGTCTCAACTAAAATATTGCTAATACGCCGCCCCAAATCATTCGTAAATTGCTGAGAAGACAGGTTAACACTCATCATCAGATTAGAATAAACCGCAAACTTATCTTTCCATTCGCTTAACTGAAAACAAGCCTGTCGCAATACCCATTCCCCAATATCAACAATTAAACCCGCCTCCTCAGCTATCGGGATAAACTCAGCCGGAGATATCAAACCCTCTTGGGGGTGGTCCCAACGCAATAAAGCCTCAAATCCTGCAATAGTCCCCGTCGATAGTTCAATAATTGGTTGATAGTTCAGTTCAAACTGTTGTTCTTGTAACGCTAAACGTAGCTGGGTTTGCAGGTATAAGCGCCGTAGGGCGTTCGTTCGCATCGTTGAGTCAAAAACCACATAACAACCTTTTCCTTGCCTTTTAGCGCGATACATAGCCGTATCTGCATCTCTCAAGACCTCTGGAGAACTTTCATAGTTAGAGTTGTTACCCTCAACAATACCAATACTCGCACCCGTAAAAATCTGATTGTCTCCTAGGAATATCGGCAATTTTAAGGCTTCCTGAATCCTCTCCGCCACATCGATCGCCTCTTGAATATCCGTAATATTTTCTAATAAAATCGTGAACTCATCCCCTCCCAATCGTGCTAGGATATGTGAATCCACACAATCTGTAAGCCGTTTACTAATCTCGATTAGCAGTTGGTCGCCGATGGCGTGTCCGAGACTATCATTAATAAATTGGAAGCCATCTAGGTCTAAGAACAGAATAGCAAATTGATAATTATCTAGGGTCTTACATTTCCTAAGAGAATCATTTAATTTATCTAGGAAAAATGCCCGATTCCATAAATCCGTCAGAGAGTCATGGGAGGCGCTATGACGCAGTTTAGCTTCCGTTTCTTTCAGGTGGGTAATTTCCATAATTGACCCTTCATAGTAAAGCACACGGTCATGGCGATCGCTATAAAGAGCCCGCGCATTTTGCCAGATCCAAATTGATTGACCATCTCGCCGATAAACTTGGGCTTCAAAATTAGAAACTGAACCCTTAGTTTGCAGAAGATTAATAAACCTATTATAGGTTTCCGGATCAGCATAAACACTTTTAATTTGCTTCCCCCTAACCAACAGTTGTTGTTGAGACTCATAGCCAAAGATTTTAGCCAAAGCCGGGTTAGCACTAATATACTTTCCTTGTAGGTCAATTTGAAAAATTCCCTCTAAGGCATTTTCAAAAATATCTCGATATTTCTCCTCCGCTTGCTTCCGTTGAAATACCGAACCCAATTGCATAGCCACCGAAGACACCAGTTTAACTAAGCGATTATCTTGTTCCCTCGGGGTTGACATCAAAAACACTAACACCGCCAACACCCGATCATCTGCTAAAATAGGCACACCCAACCCCGCTTTAAACCCATATTTTTTAATCAGAGAATAGCGGGAGAAATTCGCCTGGGATTCCTCAGAAATATCTCGATCCCATTCCGGTTCTTGACTAGCCCATACCCGACCGGCTAAACCATCATTTACACCCAGTAAAAATTGTTTACTCTCTTCATAAAAACCCGCGAAATCCGGCTTTTCTTGATAGCTAACTAAACTATATTCCAGATGGGTTTGTTCAGGGTGAGGAATCCATGCTTCCCCAAATTCCCAGTTGGTGGTTTGACAAAGAAGATCTAAAGCCACTGCTAAAGCTGAGTCAAAATCTACCGCGATCGTGACAGCGTGGGTAATTTGTTGAAGTAACTGGATTTCCTCATCGGCGCGTTTGCGATCGGTAATATCCAAACCAGCGCCCACAAAATATTCATATTCATCTGTTTCTTTATTAAAAACCGCGCGACCATACCATTCCACAATAATCTCGCGATCGTCCTTCGTGATCATAGTTTCTTCCGTGCGGATAGGTAGGCGGCGATTAATCATTAATTCAAACACCCAGGGCGCTGATTTTCCCTCTTCCTTGGGAACAAATGTAGCGCTGTAGTTCATCCCTTCCACTTCCTCTTGCTTATAACCTAGAGTATGGAGCATCGAAGGGTTCATAAATTTGACTTTTCCTTCCACATCTAGGACTATAAAAAAAGCCGGATTAGCTTCTAGCAAGGTTTGGGTAAAGTTTTTTTCTTTAATTAATTCCGCCTCCGCTTTATGGCGTTCTAAGATTTCTTGGCTAATTTGATTCGTGAGGGGACGTATGGTTAGCACTAAACAGGTGGTTCCTACCATGATAAATAGCATCATGGTTCCTGATAATAGTAAAATCTGGCGATAAACTGGGCTGTAGAGGTTCCGTTTTTTTTCACCCATAATTAATGATGCTTCCAGATTGCCAATCGGACTATAGGCGATGAAAGCATCACAGGAAATACACCAGAGACCTCCGGTTCTAGTTCCTCGTTGGTAATTTCTTTGGATAATTTCCAAAATATCCGCTTCTTGACCTAGTTGCTCCATCACCTGGCTAGGTTGATAATTCAGTATAAAAATACTGGCAAATTGATGACTGGGTAAAATCGCCAATTCTAGGGAATCTGATTGATAAAAATGCGCGTTATTTGGGAGTTTGTTTTGTATATATGATAAATTAACTAAGAATATATGACTTCCGTTCAATTCCCCATACTTCTCAATCATAATATGAGGAATATTGTCAATAGTGAATAGCTCCGAAATTCCTCCGGTTAGATAAGTGACCATTTTAGGTTTATTTAAAACTTCTCTGGGTATGGATTCACCTACTTCTAAGACAACTGATTTTTGAGCATTTATATAGGCAATTCCGGTCAGAGAATCACTCAAGGAATCTTGCCAGATCTGGCGAGTATTTTCTAGGGCTTGGGGAGAAATATTAGAAAGATTATCGGTTAATAGTTCAGTATTACTGGTTATCCAGATGGGTTGTTGACTAATTTTTAAGGCTTTATCCACATAGTTATCAATAAAGCTATTAATGATTGATGCACTATTTTGAGCTTCAAAAATTAGTTGTTTTTCCTGATTATTTTTAAGGCGGTTATATAGAGGGACTAAACTTAGGATGGCAATAACTGTACTAATCAACAGTAAACCAAGGGCAGAACCATTGATAATTGATGATTTTATCTCTTGTGTTTTTAGACCTGAATTCTCCGGCATATATTCCCAAGAAATTAATGATTCAACAATCTTAAACAATGAAATATTGAGAGGTATAACAAGGCACAATCCTAAGTTTTCAGGATACGGTTAAATGCACAAACAGCAGAGGTTATACATAATACATTGCCTACATCCGTAGGAATATCAACAATCCCGATCATGATGGGGATACTAACAACTAAACCAGATCTGGCTTAGGTAAGTTATATTATTGATCATGACATGGGGATCTGAATTAATTTAATTTTTATTTAAAGATAGATTATAATACATTTAAGTAATCTACACCACAGAAATTCAAGATAGAACATGGTTTTAGCATTTGGTCGAGAAATTTGCAATTATCTGAACTCCAGTGAATGTCGAGAGTGGTTAATCACTAATGGTATTGGGGGTTATGGTGCGGGGACGGTGAGCGGAATGTTGACCCGCCGTTATCATGGATTAATGATAGCGGCTTTAAATCCTCCTCTCAATCGAACCCTGTTATTAACCAAGTTAGATGAAACAGTCAGCTATGATGAGCAATTTTTTCCAATTTATACAAATAGGTGGGCTGACGGCAAAGTAGATCCCGAAGGTTTCAAGCATATTCAACACTTTCGACTAGAGGGGACTATTCCTGTGTGGGACTTTGCTTGTGGAGATGCTTTGCTAGAAAAACGAATATGGATGAGAACAGGTGAAAATACAACCTATGTCAAATATACCTTACTCCGGGCTACAAGAGCCATAAGTTTGTCGATCAAAGCGATGGTCAATCATCGGGATCACCACTACAATACTAATGCCAATAATGCCAATAACTGTCAGATTGATATTAAATCGAGATCACAAGGGGTAGAGATTCGATTATTCCCTGATACTAACCCTCTGTATCTGTTCACCCAGGGAAGTGGGGAAGAAGAGGTAATGATTTCTACGCCGGGTAATCCTTGGTACTATGGATATGATTTGGCAATAGAACGTTACCGAGGAATGGACTGGACGGAAGACCACCTCCACGCTTGCACTTTACATACAACTCTGACACCGGGAAGCGCGCTAACTGTGATTGCCAGCACGAAAGCGGATCCTAATCTGGATATTATGACGGAGTTGGAGGCGAAGCGCCAAAAAGACCGGGTATTATTGGAGTATAAGTCACCCCCAGCACAGCGACCAGATTGGATAAGTCAACTGATACTAGCTGCAGATCAGTTTATAGTCGATCGCACCCTGAAAGACGGAACCCCAGGAAAAACGATAATTGCAGGTTATCCCTGGTTTGGAGATTGGGGACGAGACACGATGATATCCCTACCCGGTTTGACCCTATCTACCGGACGCGCAGATATTGCTCGCACGATTTTACAAACCTTTTCCCATTATGTCGATCGCGGAATGTTGCCCAACCGATTCCCAGAAGTAGGAGACACGCCCGACTATAACACAGTCGATGCGACTCTCTGGTATTGGGATAGCATCCGGGCCTATTTCGACCATACGCTAGATATTAACTTATTAGCAGAACTTTTCCCGGTCTTAGATTCGATCATCCATTGGCATCATCAAGGAACCCGCTATAATATCAAAGTTGATCCAGAAGACGGACTACTGTATGCAGGAGAACCGGGTTCACAACTAACCTGGATGGATGCCAAAGTGGGCGATTGGGTAGTGACCCCAAGAGTTGGCAAACCGATTGAAGTTAATGCCCTGTGGTATCATGCCCTACAGATCATGATCCGTATTGCCAAAATATTGGATAAACCCAGTCAGGACTATGAAACCTGGGCAAAAAAAACCGCCGAAGGCTTCTCGCGATTCTGGAATCCACAGACAGGCTACTGTTATGAT
Source organism: Limnospira sp. PMC 289.06 (assembly GCF_032350395.1). Classification (NCBI taxonomy): domain Bacteria; kingdom Bacillati; phylum Cyanobacteriota; class Cyanophyceae; order Oscillatoriales; family Sirenicapillariaceae; genus Limnospira; species Limnospira sp. PMC 289.06. The sequence goes on along the minus strand of NZ_JARPLC010000003.1, from coordinate 34,325 downwards.
GTTCTGGACACTCCCGAGGGAGATGATCCCTCACTGCGACCTAATCAAATTTTCGCGATCTCTCTGCCTCAATTAGGGAAAATGGGCTATAGTTGCCTACTCACGCCGTCACAGCAACGTCAGGTAGTAGATATCTGTAGCCAGAAACTGCTAACATCTTATGGTCTTCGCAGTCTATCTCCAGAAGATGCGAAATATCAGGGTGTCTATGGTGGTGATCAGCTGCAACGGGATGGAGCCTATCATCAGGGCACTGTTTGGGGATGGCTACAAGGTCCGTTTGCATTGGCTCATTTTCATGTCTACGGCGATCGCTCTCAAGCACAGTCATTTTTAGAACCGATGGCTGATCATCTCAATAATCATGGACTCGGCACCCTCAGCGAAATTTTTGACGGCGATCCCCCCATATCTGCGCGGGGATGTTTTGCTCAAGCCTGGACGGTTGCAGAAGTTCTCAGAGCCTGGTTTGAGTTAGAATCTGATCAAGGGGCCTGATTGCCTGTTGCTGCTTGCCAACTATCAGGCGGCGGGTATCAAAAATCCGGCGCTAACTTTCTGGTTAGGGTCGGGAATATGTCAAAATGGAAACAATCGCTACGGGGAACCCCAAAAATGCTTGTTTGTCCCCAATGTCAGTTTGAAAACCCAGACCATCATAAATTTTGCCAAAGCTGTGGCACATCTTTAACCTATAGGTCTTGTCCTCAGTGTAGCTGCCAAGTTTCGCTTGATCAGCTCGATTGTTGGAACTGTGGGGCTAAAACTGGAAAGGTGTGGCAGGCGGTTATATGGTGCCATAAGCCATATCAGGAATCTGCCCCCCAACAGATACCCCCAAACTTGGCGGCAACAGATAACTTTGATCACCTCATGGGTGGAGTTGATGGGGTTGAGGATCAGATTTCCTCGAATTGGGATGTGATCACTACTTTACCGGGTGCTGAGGTGACAGCAACAGACTCTAATCTGATGTTAGCTGATGACTATGATACCCATTCCCTTTTAGAGACCCTAGGGGATGATTCTCTGGCTGTGTCACTCTCTGATGAGGATGAGGAGGAGGAGGAGGAGGAGGAGGATGTGGGATTATTCCAGATGTCTAATGTTGAACAGGTGGGCGATCGGGATTTGCTCTCGACGGATACGGAATTATTTCCCCCCTCGACTTCTCTGGCTGATATAGCTGAAGTTGATACGTCTGAAGAAGCTACTGTGGTGGATAAACCTGTTTATTTGGATTCCCAAGGGCGATATAAACTGCTAGAACCCCTGCCACCTTTGCCGGTGGGGGAAATGGCAAGGGTCCCGGTTTTGGATTGTCAACCTTTGCAGATGTCTCCGCTGGCGGCTTTGCAGTTGACTGGGGATGATCGCCAAAATAGGTCGGCTTTGGTAATGGCGGCGGCGCAAGTGTATTGGGATTTATACTATAGCTACCCACAACATTTTCCCAAGGTACATGATGCCTGGGAAGACGAGTATCAGGCGATCGTGTTGTTGGAAGATTGTTCGGATTTGCCGGATTTTGAACAAAAGTGGCACGATATCCAGACTCCACTTCAACAAATTGTGGCTTGGTTACAACAGATGACGCAACTCTGGTACGTTCTGGAACCTGTTGACTATCGCCAAAGTTTATTGCGGTTGGATAATTTGGCAATTTCTGGCACTGCTCCTGGCAGTTTATTTATTAAACAGTTGTACGCTGATGACCCGGAAAAGATGCCGACTGTGGCGGATTTAGGACAACTTTGGCAAAGTCTATTTAAATTATCTGGACGCACTTTGATGGGTTCGATTACGCAAATGTTGCGGGATCTACGGGAGGACAAATTTCAGCGGGTTGAAGAATTACGCTTAAAGTTAGATGAAATTATAGCAGAACTGACACCACCACAGCAACCGACAACAGCACCTCAGCGCTCGTCTGTAACTCGTCTACAGACAGATGTTCCGACTACGGGATCTTCTTCGGGACAAATTGGAGATGCACCAACGGTTCCTAGGTTGCCTCAGTTGTTGGATTTACAGGCTTCTGGTCGTACAGATGTGGGAAAAGAGCGATCGCAAAATCAGGACTCCTTTGGTCTGCAAACTTTGTTAGATCGTCAGGAAATGCCGGGTAGTCAGACTCTCTATGCTCGTGGTTTATATATCCTATGTGATGGTATGGGTGGACACGCGGGGGGAGAGGTGGCTAGTCGTATGGCTGTACAGAGCCTGAAAGAATATTTTCAGACTCACTGGGCTGATAGTGATAGTTTACCCTCAGAACAATTAATCTACCATGCGATCGCTGAGGCTAATGAGGCTATCTATAGGGTTAATATGCAGGGGACTCGTTCTGGTAGTGGTCGCATGGGTACTACTTTGGTATTAGTGATTGTAGCTAATACTCAGGTGGCGATCGCTCATGTGGGAGATAGTCGCCTTTACCGTTTTACCTGCAGTCAAGGTTTGGAACAAATCACTGTTGATCACGAAGTCGGACAGCGGGAAATTGCTAGAGGTGTAGACCCGGAAACTGCCTATAACCGTCCTGATGCTTATCAACTTACCCAAGCCTTGGGGCCTAGGGATGGCAAGTATTTAAAACCAGATATCGAATTTTTTGATATCACTGAGGATACTTTGCTACTGCTGGCTTCTGATGGGTTGACAGATAATGATTTGGTGGAAACCTATTGTCAAACTCATCTGAAGCCTTTGATTGATTCCCAGACTAATTTGGATCGGGGAGTTGATGACTTGATTGATTTAGCTAACCAATACAACGGCCATGACAATATTACGGCGATCGCACTGCGAGCCCTAGTGCATCACAGAGACTAAACTCTAATTATGTCCGATATCTTGACATTGACCCTACTTGATGGCACTCGAACCAACCCCATTCAAAAATGGCGGTTTGAAACGGAGTCTTTAGTTAAAATTGGTCGCGCCCCTGATAATCACGTTGTGGTTATCGATCCCCTGGTTTCTCGATACCATCTCGATTTACAAAGGTCTGCTACTACCCATAATTCTCGATGGATATTCAATAGCCGGGGAACTAATGGGACTTTTGTTAATGGTGTTTTAGCCAGCCAGGGACCCTTGGCTGATGGCGCTTTATTAGAATTGGCTAAGGGAGGACCTTTACTCCGGGTCGCCATTGAACAACCGCCACCGCCTCCCCCTCCGGTTATTAATACTCCTAATTGTAATCATGAGGGTAATCTCCCTGGTAGTCTATTCTGTATTCACTGCGGCTGGCCAATTAAGATAGAACGGACTATCCGAACTTATCAGATTTTGCGAACCCTTGGTCAGGGAGGTATGGGAACCACGTCTTTAGCCTGGGATAGCAATAATAGCAAGGCTAATGCGCCTCAGACTCTTGGCGGAAAGCCGATGCCAATTTTGGTGGTGGTCAAGGAGATGAATGCAGATATGGCTAAGATCGCTAAGGCGCAAGAATTGTTTGAGCGGGAGGCTAAAACTCTTAAATCCCTTAATCATCAGGGAGTCCCTAAGTTTTATGACTTTTTTGTGCATGGGGGTAAAAAGTATTTAGTTATGGAGATGATTCACGGTCAGGATCTGGAAAAACAAGTTTATCAAAGCGGACCCCTCAGGCCGGAAATAGCCATTAAATACATGATCCAAGCCTGTGAAGTTTTGGATTATCTCCATAACCAAGAACCCCCGATTATCCACCGGGATATTAAACCGGCTAACCTGATGGTGCGCCATCGCGATCGCCGGATTATTGTTCTCGATTTTGGCGCGGTTAAGGAAATTGGTACTCCCCCAGGAACCCGTATTGGTGCGGAAGGTTATAGCGCACCAGAACAAGATAGGGGACAGCCACTCACTCAGTCGGATTTATATGCGATCGGTGCGACTTTGATATTTTTATTGACTGGTGAGAGTCCCCTAAATTATATCGGAAAACAAGACCAAGAATACGGATTTGATCTCGATCGCATTCCTACTATTACCCCGGACTTACGCGAGGTAATTAAACGGGTAACTAGATTTACCCCTCGCGATCGCTATCAGACTGCTACAGCCTTAGCTACAGCACTAGCAGAATGCTTACCAAAATGTTAACGCTTCACAGGGTTTTATTCTTCATCCCAAACATCAACAGCCAACAGTTCACTAATTGGATCTTGCATGGAAAAACCGAATTCAATCAGTTCCGCTTTCCAATACTTCCATTTATCGCCAAATAGCAGTGCTATTTTCCATAGGCTATCTTCAGGTTTAACAATGTCAGACTTCACTAGGGAATGCACCTGACGCTGAAACTTATCCATCGGGTGTATAACCTTTTGGCTCATAATACCTCTTCAATTTTTGAAATCTTAAAGAACTTTTTGGGTTTTCCCCTAACGCTATGTCGCACCGATGCCTAATTGAGCTGCATTTTTTCGGGGAAGACACCTCCTGATTTTATACGATAGCATACTTTCCAAAAAATGTCTAACTTTTTTTTCCACAGTGGTTGAGAGCTACTCGAAGATTCTAACAAGCAAGTCGGAGGACATCACCCACCCAAAATAGTGGGTTGAAGGAGAAAAACCTAATTTAGCTACCTATAGTAGCAGAATGTCTTGGTTAAGACAAGATATGATCAGCAGACCCGGGAATATGACGAATTACAAGCCGTCACGTTGAGAGAATCAGCACGATCGCAGCCAGCCAGTTGGTTTGAGGAAAAACCCTGTGATGCTGAGTAAAGTTGCACCTTGGCATCTGTGCTAAAGCCATTATACCCATAAAGTGAATTTAATGCAATAGGTGCGTTGCGTGATTCAACTTTACCTGGTCTTGACTATGCTAAATCCATCAGACTCCCCACCTAACTCGACTGTGATCCTGAATAATCGTTACCAGATCCTAGTGGCGATCGCCAGCGGTGGCTTTGGGGAAACGTTTTTGGCGGAGGACAACCAAATGCCCTCTCGCCGCCGTTGTGCCATCAAACGCTTAAAACCGAAAGCTGATGACCCCAATGTTCATCATTTTATCACCGAACGTTTTCGGCGGGAAGCGACAGTCTTAGAAAAATTAGGAGAAATTAGCGATCACATTCCTAGCCTGTATGCTTATTTTGAAGAAGACGGACAGTTTTACTTAGTCCAGGAGTGGATAGAAGGAGAAATTCTCACCAGTCGCATACAGCAACAGGGGTCGATGTCGGAAACCGAAGTCCGGGATCTTTTGCTAAACCTGCTACCAGTCCTCCACACCATCCACAGCCATGGTCTAATTCACCGAGACATCAAACCAGACAATATCATCCTGCAATCTCCCGACCAAAAACCAGTTTTGATTGACTTTGGGGCGGTTAAAGAGATTATGGGGACTGTGTTAAACTCTCGCGGTAATCCTACGCCGTCGCTGGTCATTGGGACACCGGGATTTATGGCTTCTGAGCAGGCGGCGGGACACCCATTTTTTGCCAGTGATTTGTTCAGTCTGGGAGTAACTGCTATTTATATGTTAACGGGGAAAACGCCCCAGGAGTTACCGATTGACTCAAACACGGCGCAAATTCAATGGCGGCACTTAGTCCCAACGGTGAATGCGGAATTTGCGGATATTTTAGATCGCGCCATTCGGTTTCACCCTGGCGATCGCTTTTCTGATGCTCAAGAAATGCTCACCGCCTTAGAAGGATTATCCCATCCCATAGCATCGACGGAAATTTCTGTTCCCCCTTCGACGGTAATTTTTCCCAAATCCACCCCACCGAGGCCACCCCAACGCCAACCCGATTGGCAAATCCCGGCTATAGTAGGTGTGATCTTAGGGATTCTGGCAGGTTTAGGATTAACCATATTTTGGCACTCTCCGTCAGAACCGAACAACTCGGAAGCGATCGCGGAAACCTATCAACTCCCCCTATCATTTTATTTTATTGGAGATTCGGCTTTTTATACTCCCCACCACGCGGAAAATAAGCGTCAGTCCCTGGTGGAGGACGGCTACAACCAAGCTGATTTTTTCTGGTCCGCCAACTATCGCAACCTATCTAGCCATAATTCCTACCAAGTCTATAGCAAGTGGTTTGAGACTCAAGACGACTGCGAAGCGGCATTAAAAGAGTATCACGAATATAACCCCAATTCCTATTGTGGATTTGCGACGAAGATTTAACCGCTCAAGATTTCCATGGGACTATTGGGACAAACCGATCGCCTCCAATAATTCTTGCCAATCTTCTTTGTATAGGGGATTTTGGGGTTGTTCTTCTCGGAACTTCATCACCAGAGTTAACAGGTCGAACCAGATACTGTTGGCTGCATAAACTAGAGCCAAATCTCGACCGAATTTGTCTCGGATTTGTGCTTGCAAATCCTGGTCAAGTTCCCGTTTTAAAACCTGACCCCTGACGACTAAATCCCCCGTGCGATCGCTCGGTTCACAAATAAGTGAAAACCGCCAAGAGTAGTTAGTTTCCGCTGTTTCCAAGGCGATATCTTCCGGGAGAGTGACTTCAATCAGTCCGGGGTTGACAGTTAAGCTCAATTCAACCAGCCGGTTTTTCTGATGGTCTTGTAGTTCAAATTCCGCCGACCAGGATGAATCTTTAGACGCGGTTAAGTAAAACCAAAAGGAGGGGCGATCGGATAGGGTATAGCCCCAATTTTGGGAAGGAACTAAAGCGGTGATTTGGGTGTCTTTGGTACAGTTTCCCCGACCTCCAGCTTGACTGGTGCGATCGCCTGGTCTACCGCGATCTGGGAGTCGAAAATTGAGAGGTTCTCTGATATACTCAGAGTCAGGGAATGCTCTATAAGGCTGGGTTTCCCGACTATCGGAAAGCTGGAGGTCGGAGGTATTTAATGCCAACGGCAGGGCGAAAATCCCCACAAAAATCCTATTTAAAAAAATCATAAAAACGGTCAATGGCGGGGGGGGGAGAGCGAAAAACGCCCATTCCCTCGCCGTTAAAATATGGTGGTTATGCTTCCAGGTGGCTGAGTCCCGGTTGGTGAGGATGATTGCCGTCAGGGCAAAACCCAATCCAGAGGGAATCAGAGGTATCCAATACCCTGCCAGAAAGCTCACAAAACAGATACTATATATAATAACTATAATTCCTCCAACTGTAAAGTAAAATCTCATCCCCCCAGGGACGCGCCACCCGACCACGCCACCCAGGGATGACCAAGCCAAGATCGAGATAATTTCAAGGGATCGAGGAATAGGTTGTATGAGGGGACGGTTATCCTGGACGGCACTGATAATTTGACTGACCATTTGGGCTTGAATGAAAACCCCGGCTGTTTGGTGATGGATTTGAAAGCTGGGGGTGATGGGAGTCCGGTGAAAGTCTTTGTAGCTGGGGGCGATATTGCCAATTAAAATAATGCGATCGCTCACCAAATTGGGGTCAATAGATTCGGTTAAAAGTTGTGTCAAACTGATGGTATCAGCAATTGCACCAGACCGATAATTTAACAGCATTTGATAGCCACGGGTATCTAGTTGGTGGTATCCTCCCAAATTCCGCTCCAAAGCAGTTAAATAAACCCCGCCTAATTTTAAATACCCTTGGGGTGTCACTTCCGGCTGGATTCCCTCCGCCTCTAAATAAGATAAAGCCACTTGTAGGGCGAAGGATTTGTTAGTAGGACAAGGAGTATCATGGGAGGGATTCATATACCAAAGATGGCGGCGAATTATCCCATCTGTATCTACTAAGACATTGCTGAATCCTAGGCGGGTGTGGGCAACCTCCGGCGGCGGGGCGATACCGAGATGATTATTATCGCGATCGCTATCTTGACAAATGGCAAAAAAATTGGGGTGATTTTTAAAAAAACTCGCCACTTCAGGATAATGGCGATCGACCGGAAAATCGTGATAAATATCAGAGCCAATAACACGGGGTTGATGGGGTAAAATTTTGGCGATAATTTGGGAGAAAGCCGCATCAGATAAGGAGCCTTTTCGGGTCATTCCCTGTTGGTTTTGATACTGTATATCCGGTTCATCAACAGTGATAATTAATAGGCGATCGTCCTGGCTTTCCGGCGGGCTAATCAGCATAAAATGGTCATAGGCTCGCAATTCCAAACCTGCGAATAATCCCAAATAACGCATTAGCAAAATCCCCAATATTACCCCGATAGCCAGCATCACCTGATGTAGTTTCCCCCTTCCCCAGCGCAGTTGTTGCCAAGTTGGGGGGATAACAGCCGGGTTTTGATAGATGACGGGGAAGGAAGTAACCCCCGGAAAATCTGCTTGGAATTCCTCTAATTTTTCCCTGGCATTTCGCACCGATAAATATAAGGAATTTCCCCCTGTATAATCTGTTAAAAAGTATTCCAAAAATATTGTCGCTACCAGGTCGGGAATCGGTTGTCGCATAAAAATTGACTGGGGAATATTTAAATTCGCCAAATCGCGGGCGAGTCCGATGCCATCACAGGAGTTAAAAATTGCCAGTTGTAAACCTTTAAATATGGCAGTTTTTAAGGAATTTTTTACATCGTCAATGGTCAAATATTCCGAATCATTTATCTTGAGAACTCCCCGGCTTTCCTCAGTATGGCTATGACCCGCAAAAAACAAAATATCCCATCCTTCTGGTTTGCCAATATGGGCGATTACTTCTGACTTGGTGCTGTTAATTAAAGGTGTAATTGCCGCCCCATATTTTGCCAAAACCTTTAAATCATCGGCGGGGTTAATGCCGCTATCATCGCCAATAATTGCCAGGATTTTGACTTTTTTGTTAAACTTAATTGCGGGCTGAATTTGCTTATAGGAGTGACCACAAAACCCTATTTCCAGGTGGGAATTGTCTGTGCTGATTTTCCAGTCATGCCAGGGTAAACGTTGGGTAACAATATCATCAGTGGCGATGAGAAGGCGAATAGATTTCCTGGTTTTAGCAATAGCAGTTAAAAGCTCATCGCGCACAGAAGAAAAGGTTGGATAGGTTAGCCATTGGTTGAAAAGTTGAATCACCCTTTGGGTGGCTTTAGCGCAATTATCGGGTTCGGAAACATTTTTGACCTGGTTTTTTGTGGTTTCCAGGCGGGTGCGGTGCGGTGCGGAATTTAAAGCCATCTCAAGGAGGCGGATCTCATCATATAATTGATTATTTGCCGGTAAATCACCTGATTTTTGCAGGTATACAGGTTTACCTTCTTCGGCAATTTCTAAACTGACATTAAATCCCATTTTGAGAGAACCAGAATGTAGTTTTAGGGTAATAATTTTAGTCATAATATTTCCTGATATTAAAATCCATTTCCAATAATAATAAATCCTGCCCAGTGATAGGGTGCAGAAATATCTTGATTTTGTGGGTGGGGGACTTGTTGATTAATCAAAGCTAATTGCGCCTGTCGCAGCGCCTCTGCCCTACTGTTACCTTCCGAGAGTTTTTGATAAAAGACATTCATCAATTGTTGAGTGCTGGCATCCTCAATCAACCAGAGAGTGGCAACGGTGGCTTGAGCCCCAGCTTCCTGCATTATATATCCCAAACCCAGGATTTCTTCCCCATTTCCCGATAAATCTCCCAGTCCGGTTTGACAGGCACTCAAGACGGCTAAATCAACATTCTTTAAATCCCACCTTCTAATATCATTAATAGAAGCGCGATCGCCATCTCCAAATAAAATAAAGGAATCCATAGGCTGACCCGGAATAAAAGCCGCATGGGTAGCCAGATGAATGATATTATAATCTCCAAGATAACCTTCGGTTTGCTGACGGTTAAAGTCCCGGTCTAGGAGTCGGTTTGTATTAGGAATTATCCCCGCAATATTGTTGATTTCATCGTAGGCAAATTTCAACCCGTAAAAATCGAACTGCCTCTGTGCGACTTGGAATTGATAGCCCGTGTCAACGTCAGCAAAAGCACCCGCTAAGACCGAGGGAGGCTTGGAGGGAGTAACGATAAATTGGGTTAGGGAAGCGACAGTAATATTGTTGATTCGGTATTTTTCCACTAACCACTGTTGACCGTCATAGAGTCCCGCGAGAGGAAGATAACGTAAAGCCCGGTCTGGGGCATAAATTAAGGTTTTCACCTGGAGGTTAACCAAATCTTTTTCAATGGGTTTAATCAGGTAATCATAGAGAACTTTTGCCGTATGTTTAAAACTTTCGGAATCTTGGTTTTTGAGTCCGGTTCGATAATCTCTAATGGCTTGATTTAACTGCTTGGCTGTGACATTGACTGGCTGACGTAGGGGGGCAGCAGTTTGGGTAGTGACCAATAGTAATTCTAGGCGATTATCTAGCACTAAAGGATAGAGAATTACAGATTTTTCTGGCAGATTTGCCAGGAGTTTATGCAAATTTGGATAATTCCTGATATTGATGTTATGTTGGTTTTGGCTGATATTTTTAATCAGGTTTTCTACTTCTGGACTAGATAAAAATTGGTCGAAAATGCCGCGAGTTTTTCCTTGTTGTTCCCGGATTTCTTGGAGGCGTTGCTGTTGTGCCGGTAGGCGCTGATTAACGGGGATTTTTTCGAGTTCCGCTAACTCCCGACTGATGGCGATCGCCTCTTGCTGTAAGGCTTGGTATTGACTCCATGCTTGCCGTTCATCCGGTAACATTTGAAGATTTTGGGGGTCTCCCCGGACGTTTATTAAGTAGTCTTCTAGTTCTTGAACTTTGAGTAACTCCAGCACCTGTTGGGCTTCGATAATCCGATCAAATTGCAGGAGTAAATCCGCCAAACGGCGATAGGTATCAGCCACGGTTTCCAGATACAATTGTTGCAATTCCGTCGGCAGTCTCCTGAGACCTTGGCGGATGTCTTCGGTAACATTGACTGATTGTTTGTAGAAGACAATGGCTAATTGGGGTTGGTCTTGTGTGGAAAGTAGTAAACCGATATTACTGAGGATTTGACGTTCTCTATTGCGATCGCCTATTTCTTGAGATATCTGCAAAGATTGCTGATAGGATTCTATCGCTTTGTGATACTTTCCGAGACTCCGATAAACAACTCCCAGATTACCCAAGGATGTGGCGATACCATTGCGATCGCCTATTTGTTTAAAAAGCTGCAAAGATTGCTGATAGGATTCAATAGCTTGATCATACTTTTCTAACTTCCCATAAACAATTCCCAGACCCAGGAGGGATTTGGCAACACCATTGCGATCGCTTATTTGTTTAAAAATCTGCCAAGATTGCTGATAGTATTCAATAGCTTGATCATACTTTCCTAAATTCCCATAAACAATTCCCAGACCCAGAAGAGAATTGGCAACACCATTGCGATCGCTGATTTTATCAAACATCTCCAAAGATTGCTGATAGTATTCAATAGCTTTGTGACCATCTCCCAAATTCCCATAAACAATTCCCAGACCCAGGAGAGAATGTGCAACACCATTGCGATCGCCCATTTTCTCAAAAATCTGCAAAGACTGCTGATAGGATTCTATGGCTTTGTAATACTCTCCCAGAATCCCATAAATAATTCCCAGACTATGGAGAGATTTAGCCATATTCTGGCGATCGCCCATTTTCTCAAAAATCTGCAAAGACTGCTGATAGGGTTGAATAGCTTGGTGATACTTTCCTAAATTCTGATAAACAATTCCCAGATTATTGAGGGAATTTAGGACACCCTGATCATCGCCCATTTTCTCAAAAATCTGCAAAGATTGCTGATAGGATTCTATCGCCTTCTCATGCTCTTCTAGTGTCCGATAAACAAGTCCCAGACCCATAAAAGAATTAGCGAGACCATTGCGATCGCCTATTTGATCAAAAATCTGCCCAGACTGCTGATAGTATTTAATCGCCTGATCATAATCTTTCAAATTCCGATAAGCAATTCCCAGATGATGGAGAGATTTAGCCATACCGGGGCGATCGTCAATTTGTTTGTAGAGTTGTAAAGATTTTTGGTAAGGTTGAATCGCCTCCGAAAATTCACTGAGATCCAAGTGATGTATTCCTCGATTAAAAAAGCGATCGGCTTCCTGCCTTTGGTCCTCAGTAGTTGGCCCTAAGGCGGGGGATACAAAATCAATGGGAAATTGGCCGTTAAAGGCTGGACTGTTGACCCGCGCCAAAATCGATGTGTCACAATAAAAAGTCAGGAAAAATGACACCAGGGCGAGAAAAGTAAGTTGCCAAAATTTCATCAGTCCGTCTCCTCAACTTCACCGATTTACCATTACGCATTCCCCCTTCCCTATTCCCTAATCAAGGGGAATCACCTAAGCAAGCCGAAGGGCGTGATGGTTACTCAGATTAAAAACCCTTCCATAATGCTATTTTCCCCCCATTTTACCTCCACATTTAACCATTCGCCAAGATTTCCGCTTAACTTAATCTGAATATAATTATCTCTCTCTCTAGCCGTGGCAGAATCGAACAGCGTACCCATCTCATCCCACACTCTCAACTGTACCCCAGGGGATAAAAACTCCCGCCACACTCTCAACTGTACCCCAGGGGATAAAAACTCCCGTTCCCCCATAGCATACAACCGTAAAAATACCGCAAAACGATTTGCCCCTTTCGGCAAGACTGCCACCATCAAACTCAGCAATTCTCCTGTAATTTCCATTCCCAAATCTTTGACTTTTCGGATACCCGCCGCCGGATTTTCCGGGTCTAATAACCACAGAGTTTCCGCCGCCGCCCAGCGAGTTTCTTCCTCAGTAGTTTTTGCTAATAAATTCACCAACGCTTCAATCACCCTCGGATTGCCAGGGGTAGTATACCTTAAAGACTGAGCCGATGTTTTCCATAATTCCTCACTATTTTTACCTAAAATTACATCAACCCAATAGGCGACTCTTTCCCGATTAGTTTCTCCTCGTAAATCGACCCTTTTTCCCCTATATTCCATCTGTCTGGGTCTCCATAATCCCCGAAAATCCTGCCACTCCGGTAGGGCGAGATCGGCTAACCATTGAGACAAATAGTTAAAACTTTGTCGAATTTGTGTTGATAGGCGATCGCAACGGCGTTGATATAATTCCTCTCGCCATTTATCATTTGCGATCAAAGCCGCCCACTGATAAAAAGGCATTGCTAACCGGGGATTTTCCACGGTATTTGAACTGAGTTGTTCTAACCAACGTTCCGCTTGATTTTGATATAATGGTGGTAGCGGAGAGACAAACGCTATCTCTGTGTCGCACAATTCCTGAGCGACAACCATCACATTTAAATCATCAATTATATCCGCTTTCGGGAGAACATAAACTCGCTCAAACTCATCATATACTGCCTGATTTTTTAGCTGTTGGTGGGTCGCATATCCCCACACTTGCAAGTAACCCGCCTCTGGGTAAACTTGAACCGCTAAATAATAATTCGCCACCCAACTGGGAATATCCACCCACTCTTGGGGAACCCGAAATTCTTCGGTGTCTACTGTCTCGCTGGGAATAATGACCACAGAATAATTATCATTAATTAATAGTCTAGTTCCGTTGACATTTTCCCAAAAAGATGGTAAGGAATTGGGCTGCCAAATAGTGGGGTTTAAATCCAATTCCTCCTGCAAACCGGGGATTACTGCATTGATAGCTAATCGATTCAGATAGCCATTCCATTGGGAATAAGCATGGGAAAAAAGCCGGGAATATTGCCAAGCGATTTCCCGTTGTTCTTCCGAGAATGATAACCATAAGCGATCGGGATGTAATTCGGTCAAATCTTCTATTGTAAACATGATGTTTTTTTCCAAATAAAGGAGATAAATTCGGTGGAGTTTTAGCGTCCTCCGGCGACTGATGACTGATGAGAAACTGACTCATAGATCCGGTTTTTTTAACTTCGACTCCCAAACCGCATAAGGGGCTTGTTGTAGATACACTTCCACGAAATCGACCACTCTTTTATCAAGCGATCGCATTTCCTCAGTGCCACCGGAACAGAGAGTTTCTACTTCCGATTTTAAGGTATCTTGTAGGGTGACTTCAATCTGCTTAATTCTGGCTTTAATTTCATCCTGAGAAAGTTGGCTATTCTCAGAAACATCAGCTAAAGATAGCTGACAGCCGTAGATTAATTTTAACAGCCTGAAATCATCCGCATCTAAAGCCCCAAGTTTGGCATTTAACAAGTCATGAAACCGCAGAGATCCATGTTTTTCTAGCCAAATATTTATCAGTTTGACCAGTTTATTTAATTCAGGGGAAGACAGGTTTATTTCCCAATTTTTTTTAGCATACTCAGCGAATTTTGTCAAGAGATTTCGCTTAGTTTTTGTCAGGAATCGTGAGAGTTTAGGCTGTTGTTCAAAACCCATAAAATTACAGAGGTCGCCTTGGTTAATATTCAGACCATAGACCAACTCCAACAGGGTTTTAATCTGGGGGGTAAGTTCCTCAAATAACTGGGAGAGAATTTGATTAAGTTCCTGTTCTTGTCCGCGTTCCTGTTCATCTTCCGATACCTGGGAAAAATCTGGGGAGTCCGAGGGTTTTTCTTCCCCCTTGGTAAGTAATTCTTCTAGGGACAAAAAATAAACTTTAGCATCCCCGCGAACCCAGGATACAAAATTATTTAAACATTCCTGAACTTGCTCAGGGGTCAAATCAGGAAAATCTGGCGATCGCCATTGATTATAATAGAGTGCGATCGCTTGTAATTGGCAACTGTCCGGCGGTTGTAAAGCCCGACTTCCCGATTTTTTAGTAGGCACATATTTTTCCTTAAAACACTTGAGCAGCAGCCGATATGCTTGGATATTTTCCGGGGAAAACCTCCGTTTTTTCAAAGTTTTTTCTAATTCCAAATAACTGAGAGATCGTAATAATCCAGTAGGCGAATATTTATCTCGTTCTCGACCTTTAAACAACTGTTCAGACAGATAATCTTCCAGGGTCTTCTCCGCAAAAGTTTTCACCCCAGACTTGGCATCATCATAGCGACCAAACAACTGTAAAGGCTGACTTGTTGCCTCCCTAGCCATACAGAAAAAATCCACCTTTCGCAATTGATAACCTTCCAACTTATAACGCATTTTCATCACCGTCCAATAGGCAGTTTCCTCCAAATAAGCCGCCAGGTGTTCTTTAGCCAGGGGCGCAGATGCCAGGGCTTCCCGCAGGATAACTTTAGCCCAATATTCCTCTTTAGCAGTGCGATCGGACTCCCGCCGTTGTCTCATATTATGCTTCAATTTAGGCACATAATACCAGCCCAAATCCAGACTATCCTTAGCATCATCAACCTCTAAAAAAGTCGAAAATTTTGCCACTAAATCCGTTCTTTTTTGCATTAATTATACTTCCTTTAAATAGTCAATAGGGAATGGTTAATTTCCTTAAAAAATTAGCACCATTCCCAGCATATTTATGGCGAAATTCTACACACGAGACGTATTTAAAACCGCTCGAATTTCATCCGCTTTCACCCCCGCCAAAGGCACCGTCAGCGGATTAGTGCGGTGGTGAACTTTTCCACACACCGGACAGTTTTCTTGACTTTGGGCAGTCAACCAAACACTCTGATAAGCATACTGTCCCGCCGTCTCACCAAAAACAGCCGGATAAAACCAATAATTCTGAACCATTGACATGGTTAAATAATTGAACCCCTCCTCAATAGCCGGATTTAAAAAACCCTTCAATTTCACCCGTGCAGTCTCTGGCAGCAACAAAGACAAAGCCATTTTCACCGCCACACTCGTGACATGATGAATATCCGTCCCCAGTGCCACTTCCCCCATTACCCTTCCGTTGCTGCCATAATCTCCATCATTGCTAACCTTTCCCACCTGCACCTCAAACTGATGGCGGTTAGCAGTCGCACAGACATAACAGGGAGTTTTGTCAGGCATCGTAATAATCACCTCCCCCCCTTCAGCCCCTTGATAAAGCCCCACAAATAGGGCTGGCTTCTTGCGAAAATAGGCGAAACGGTTGATAATGCGCTGGGCGGCTACATCATCAGTTGTGGCAACAATTAAATCCGCCTCCTGCACCAACTTATCAAACTCCGACGGCTGATAATCCAATAAACTTTTTTCCTCCAATTTCAACTGCACCAAAGGATTAATATTCAGCAACCGTCGGCCCAACGCTTTCACCTTCGGCTGTCCGATATCGATAATTTCATAGGTGGTGCGACAAAGGTTCGCCGTTTCCACCGTTTCCGGGTCAATTAAAGTCAGCCCCCCTACACCACTGCGAACCAACTGTTCAGCCAAGTAAGAACCCACCGAACCAGTCCCCGCAACTAACACCCGCTTCTGACTAATTTGTTCGCTTAAAAGTCCTGTACTGCGGGCGAATAAACTTTGTTGAACCTGTTTCGCTTCTCGCTGGGGGTCAGTTTCCGAATAGCAGCCACTCCAACCAGCTATAGCCGCGATTTTTTCGTCTTTTGTCAGTCCTGGCTTTCCCAAAGGGCGGTACACCTTTTGATAATATCCGCTACCAGTTATGACACTTTTGAGAGCGACGACCAACCGTTCTTCTGCCGGTGTCTGCAACGACCAAGGGAGTTCCACCTGTTCGGTATCTTTGTCCGTTAAAGTTGCCAATAAAATTGGCGGGGTTGTCGGATAAGTATTGCTGAACAAAAACAGCAGTTCCAACCCTTTTAAATTGAGGCATCCTGCCTGTATATTTTGCCCTTCCATTTCCGTGACAAAAATCATCGGCGGTTTATAGCTTCCGAAAGCCTGCTGCACTCGCCCCAAGTCCGTTTCGATTAGATGAGTGACCGAGGGTAATTCCTGGTGCATAGGGGTAAATTCCGATTCTTCAATTGACTTCATGGGTAGGGTTTCGACGCGAATGCCGTTACCTTGACGATAGGCGGCATAAAAGGATATTTTTCCTTCACCCAGTGGGAGTTCGTGAGAACGCAGGGCTTGACGGGGTGCGAGTAAGGTGACAATTGGCGCTACAAAACAGGGAATGTGAGGATTGATTTGTAGACCCTCCCGCATCGCTTCTTCATCGGGTCCTGATGGACGGTCTAACCCGCCGGGGTGGGAGTGAATGACACCTTTAAATTCGAGGTTCATTTCCTGTTCCATTTGTTGCACCCGACAGGTTAAGGTGCGTGAAGGCAAATAGCTGGCACTGCTGGTCTGTCCGTTCTGATCCAGGATAAAATGACTGATCACGTTTTTGCCGATGGGCCCTAACAATGCCCCACCCCGTTCGGGGGGATCAAGGGCGATGTGTTGATGGATTTGACGCAGTGCGTTTTCTGAGATTAAGTACATGATGATTCAATGTTTGTTATAGCGGGAAATTTCCGGTGCGGGCATAAATACTAAAACCGGTTGCCCAAAGGACAGATTTGGCGTAGGCTTGTTCGAGCGATCGATAGCCGTGTTCCTCGTTGAGACAAATGCAGCCGTTGGGGAACAAATGCCCCTCAGTAACGCTATAACGCCCGGCTACTTCGGGAAACAAAACCATCACTTGATATAAGCTGCCGTCATTGAAAATAAACATGGTGTAGTGGTCCCCCAATTCGCTGGTAATTTCGTACACCCACCCGGTGACACCACTGATGTTCATTTCTTGGGCGTTGGGAGGCAGTTTGCGGACCACAACCTGCCGATCTTGCATGAGGCTGGCGGCAAAGATTTTTTGCGGAACTTGCGAGAGGTGACGGTGCCCGCTGGGTTCCGGGTCCGTGACAATATTTCCTCCGTTATCGACATATACAGCCTGACGGGGAGACCGGGGAAGGTCAACGTCTTGCTGACGGTTAGTGATGACGCGGTTACGGACTTCATTGAGATCTACTTGTTGTGTCATGGGGATAGCCTGTTGATGGTTATGATCCTGTTATCGTTCAGACTTCTGATTTTTATGCGGTGGCGGTTTCAGGTCAGACCAATACCCCGCCCACAATTGACTACTTTTTAGAATCCGTGACACCGTAGCCGCCGGAGATGGTTTTGGTAGTTTTGAGTGTTTCAGAAGTCATCAGATGTTTTCCTAATTAGTGTTGCAGTACGCCAGAGGTGTTTCTCTCAGGCCCTATGAATGTTGTCGTGAGGAGTTTCAGTTTTTATGCAGTCAGTGAGGAAAGTGCGAAGCGACCACAACCAAAGCCCCAGACCAGATGAATTTAAGCAAGTAGACCACTCCCTACCAGTTTTTTCCTCCGATTTGCATAAAAGTTGCGTTTCCAAAAGATAACTATTTTGAAAGCACTTGCAACCTTCGGGAGGCACTGAAAAATGAATTGCACAATCACGGTTGTTTTATTGATCTCTCTGTCTACGCTGAACCTAACTCACCTCCCCGGACAGATAGTTAGGGCGGAAACTTCACCACTTTTTGTGATCTCAACAATGGATACCTCTGAAGACAGTGATGATGGTTGCGATCTGGTTAATCCTGCTTAACTCTCGATCGCACTGGGGGAAATTGTCTATCTTGAGACATTCCCCCCACTGTCAATTATGATCCCTTTTTAAGGAGAAGATTATGACCTGCCCAATGGATCACCACGGCCGAGCCAAATGCCACATTACCGCCCATCCAGACCACCCCCAGCAGCAGTTTTGTTCTACCTGTGGACGTCGTTTTCATCATACCGAAAAATGGAATGATATTTTTTTCTTAGTTGTAGCCGTTTTAACATTGCTACTCATTACCATTAATCGGCTGCCACAACCATCGGAAAACACCAGGTCAATTTCCACCGTGGAAAATGCCGAATACATCATTCCCCGGTAATAATATCCTCCTCCGCTTCGGTTTGTTCGATTCCTTCAAGCCGTCGCTTGGCTTCAGTTTCCCATTGTTTGAATTTCTAGCCAATCTAACCCCGACTTTAGATCAAGATTAAAAAATGGGCAGCGATCGCCCCCCGGTTCATCACTGGTAGCTGGTGAAATCGATCGCTGGTAACCGTGGGTGTCCGGTGGGCTTGAGATCCTCAATCTCGCCGCCGATAAAATTAATTTGTCAGATAATTTGTCAGAACCCCCGATCGCCAGTTAAACTCAAAAATACAGTTGTGAATGGATAGTGATGAAAGATCCACAACCCGATCACCATCAAAATATTGCTATGATTGCTGGGGTAGCGCTATTCGTTGCCGCTATCGCCGCCGGTGTGACTTGGTGGCGGGCCGCTGTTGACACCGAACAACCGCCAGCGATCACCTCTCCTCAACCCCCAGAAACAACCGATGCGATCGAAAAAACCGTCAATATTTACTGGGTCGATGAAGCTGATAACCAAATTGTCTGGATTCCCAACTCCGTCACCCTCACCGTCAGTGCTTCCCAACCCCATACCGTCCTAGCTGCCGCCTTCGATCGCCTACTCTCAGGCCCCCAGGAAGCCAACCAATATAGCGAAATTCCCCCAGGTACTCAACTACTAAATTTGACCGCCACCCAAGACGGGGCGATCGCGATCGACCTATCCACCGAATTTACCACAGGCGGCGGTAGTGCCTCCATGATTGGCCGTTTAGGGCAAGTAGTTTACACCGCCACCAGCCTCGACCCCCTCGCACCAGTACGGATTTCCGTCAATGGCTTACCCTTAGAAGTCCTCGGCGGAGAAGGTTTAGAAATCCCTCAACCCATTACCCGACAACAGTTTGAACAGGATTTTAGGTAGGTTTCATAAGCCAGAAGCTCTGCTTCCCAACCCCTCTATAATCTCATGTAGCACTTGGTTTTCCTGGTAGTTTATATTACAATATTCTTAGTGTTGGGTGGCAATTCATCCCGTCGTCAATTGCCTGATGATGGGGGTATTCTTGCCTCACTAGATAAATCGGAAACTTTCAGGAGTTGCTATGGCAAATACCAGTAATTTTCGGCAAGCAATGGCTCAAGCCCAAGGTCAAGCCCTTGTAGGCCCTAACGTCATTGCCAATGCCCTCCCCTTTGTGGGAGGTGGTTTAGTTCTAACTGCTGTTGGTTCCTTCGGTGGCCTGAATGTCATCAGCACCAACCCGGGAATCTTCATGACCACCTTCTGGGTGGCCTTGATTGCTCAGTTAGCCCTATTTTTTATCGCTAGTAGGGTTCTTGCTAACGATAATAACCAGGTTGCCCTCCCCCTGTTAGCAACCTATAGCCTCATCACCGGATATACCCTCAGTCAGCACCCCGTACTGAAGTAACGGGGCTTCATGCCTCGGATTCCTCAGTTAGTTGACCAGTCTAAGCCTTAACTGGCTACGTTATTTAAGCCATGATACCTTGAGGTGCTTGCCAGCCTCTCGCTCTATCGTTAACTATTAAACATCTTTACAAGGGGTAAGGAAGTGTAGTTAGCCCAAAAAGCTTTTATAACATTGACGAGGCAAACTTTACCTGCTTTGCAGAGTTGGGGGCAACCATACCCCCACATTTTTAAGGTGACGAGCAATCAGAAGAGACGCAACAATGTCTAATCATGTTTTCGTTTTAGATACCAACCGTAGGCCCCTGACCCCCTGCCAGCCAGGGGTCGCACGGTCCCTACTCAAAGCCGGAAAAGCATCGGTATTTCGACGCTACCCATTCACCATTATTCTCAACAAGGAGGTTGATGCGAATCCTGAACCGCTCGAACTCAAATTAGACCCAGGTTCTAAAGTCACTGGAATTGCCCTGAAGCAAGGGAATCGAATCATCTTTGCTGCCGAGTTGCAGCACCGAGGACAGCAGATAGTAGAAGCCTTACGGTCTCGTCGGCAACTGCGACGTTCTCGACGAAACCGCAAGACCCAATATCGGCCGGCTCGGTTCTTGAATCGGACTCGTCCCCAGGGTTGGTTGGCTCCGAGCTTGCAGCATCGAGTCGATACCCTGATGACCTGGGTTAACCGATTCCGTAGACTTGCCCCAGTGGGCCGCATTGTTCAAGAGCTAGTACGGTTCGACCTACAATTGATGGAAAACCCTGAGATCTCAGGTGTTGAGTATCAGCAGGGAGCCTTACAAGGCTACGAAGTCCGGGAATACCTGTTGGAAAAGTGGGGCCGAACCTGTGCTTACTGTGGTGCTAAACATGTGCCCCTTGAAGTTGAGCATATTCAGCCCCGGTCTAAGGGGGGCTCTGACCGGGTGTCTAACCTGACGATCGCTTGCCACTCATGCAATCAAGCCAAAGGCAATGGGGACATTCGGGATTTTTTATCGGGCCAGCCTGATGTCCTGAGTCGTCTTCTGAGGCAGGCCAAATCACCCCTTAACGATGCGGCTGCCGTTAACTCGACTCGGTGGGCCTTGTTCAAGGCTCTCAAAGCCACAGGACTTCGGGTCACCACAGGAACCGCCGGACAAACGAAGTTCAATCGACTTCGGCTTAACCTACCCAAGGCTCATTGGCTTGATGCTGCCTGTGTTGGAGACGTCGAATCACTCGATATTGTCACGTCAAAACCGTTGCTGATTCTAGCGAAGGGGCATGGAACTCGTCGGATGTGCGGGACGAATAAGTACGGATTCCCCACTCGTCACCGCTCCAGGAAGCAAATTCACAAAGGTTTTCAGACTGGCGATATCGTCACGGCTACGGTCACGGCCGGGAAGAAAATTGGCTCCTATGTAGGACGGGTTCTCTGCCGTGCCTCTGGCAGTTTTGATATGACCACCGCCTCGGGACGGGTGACAGGCATCAACCACAAATACTGCCAACCTATTCACCGAAAGGATGGTTACGCCTATGCTTGAAAGATTCACGGGGACTAAAGTCCCCCGGTCCCGTTTCCTCCCCGGTCTAAAGACACGGGGCTTCCACGCTCCCCAGAGGTTTACGTGATGACCAGCCTATTCCCGCCGCTTTGTCCATGTACCTCACCTACATCAACCTGTTTATCTTTATTTTGCGCTTACTGATTGTTCTTAATCGCGATTAAGTCCCAGGTTGATAACCACCGTTAATCTAAGCGATTATAACTACTTGTGAAATACCAGCCGTAGCCACTATTACCAGGCTACGGTTTTTTTGCACTTCCTAGGGGTAAAAAATTGGTTACTCCTAATTAGCCCATGGCTTTGGTAGAGTTGATATAACCGTAAATTCCGTAATTTTGCTCCTACTCCCCCTCACAAAATACGTCAAAATTTCAGTAAAAATACTGAGGCGATTTACATCAAAATCTGCTATTTATAGAATAGGACTCAACAGGAAACATCTTAAAACTCAATTAAGGATTCCAATTAACGCTCTTTTAGGTTGGGCGGTGAGTCAATAGGATTGGTGCTTCCTCCTGGTGGCTGAAGGGGGGTACCAATTCTTTTACTTGATAAATTAACCAGTTAAACCTGAATTTACAACTCCAGGGTTGAATATACCAAATATACCCTCTTGGAGTCTCATAAATGTTTAAACGTCCAAGGTGTGCCCCTAGCGGTAAGCCTAAAACCCTCGTTTTTATCGATCGCAATGTAGAAACACCCGAACAACTCCTAGATGGGGTCAAAGACGGCCAAGGAATTATTCTCGATCGCCATCAAGATGGGATAGCACAGATTTCGGCTGTACTATCTGATTATAGCCGTCTGGGTGAAAAAATTGCCCAGGTTCATATTTTATCCCATGGCAGTCCAGGCTGTTTATATTTGGGGAATGGGGTTGTTAATAGCGATACCCTGAAAAGCGATCGCCTTCACAGTTGGCGCAAGGCTTTATCAGAAACAGCTACCTTATTCCTTTATGGTTGTCGGGTCGCCGCCGCCACCGGAACTAATTTTATCGAGCAGTTAGCAGAAATCACCGGCGCAACAGTCGCCGCCTCACAGGAAATCGTCGGTGCTGACTATTGGCATTTAGAATATTCTACCGCGACCGTTGAGTTAAATTTACCCTTTACCTCAAAAGCGATCGCTTCTTATCGGGGAACTTTCGGCACTATTACCGTCACCAATACCAACGATTTTGGGCTTGGTTCTTTACGGGAGGCGATCGCCAATGCCAGTGATGGGGATGTTATCACATTCGATAGCAGTTTGTCAAGTCAAACCATTAACCTTAGCCAACAATTAGTCATTGACAAAAGCATCACTGTTGACGGAGAATCTGCGTCAGGATTAACCCTGAGTGGCGGCGGAAATACTAGGGTTATTGAAATCCAAATAAGTCCTGATTTTATCCCTCCATCAGTCACCTTAAAACATCTAATTATTGCCGACGGTTTAGCCACAGGAGAAGGAGAAGATGGCGCTGGCGGAGGTATTCGCATGGCGAGTCGGACATCTTTAACCTTAGAAAATAGCCAAGTTAACAATAATCGTGCCCAGTTTGCGGGGGGGATTTTCACCGGATTTAGAAGTAATACAACCATCATTAATAGCCAATTTGATGGTAATGATGGCACCGCTGGAGGAAGTGAACGGGGAGGGGGTGCGATCGCCACCAAAAGCGCCGGAACTCTGACAGTAATTGACAGCACATTTACCAACAATAAAGGCATCAATGGCGGCGCAATTAATCACCTGTTAGGGGACTTAACTATTGAGGGTTCAACTTTTCTCAATAATGACTCCACCCCTGGAGATTTAGGGGGTGATCCATCTGGTTTTGGCGGCGCAATTTTTACCGATGGTGCTAATGCTTCAGGCGAGAATTTTGGACCCGGACCAGTGGGGGGAGAAATTCGGATTAGCAATAGTTTAATTGAGGGAAATACAGGTGCGGGACAGGGTGGCGGACTGTTCTTATATGCTTATCCTCCTGACCGTGTTATCATCGAAAATAGCCAAATTATTAATAATGAGGTTGTCGAAAGTATTCGCGGACAGGCGTTAGGTGGCGGACTGCGACATGGTAATGCAGAGTTAACTATTAACAACACAACCTTTGCTAATAATCGTTCCCAAAGTCAAGGTGGTGGGTTGTGGATTGGAGAAACATCTCCAGTGACAATTACCAATACTACTATTTCCGAAAATCGCGCCGAATCAGCCGATGGAAGTGATGGCTTGGGGGGTGGAATTACCTTCGCCAATGGTACTAATCCCACCAATATTATCAATACTACTATTGCGAATAATTACGCAGGTGGTCAAGGCGGTGGCTTTTGGGGTGGTGGGGATAACGTAACTTTAACTAACACAATTTCCGCCTATAATGTAGCCAATAATCGCGGCAATGATTGGAATATAAACCATCACACAGGAACTACATATAATGATGGCGGTGGTAACATTCAATCAAATGAATTGAACCCTAACGATACTTTAATTACCAGTAACGTTACATTAACCGATCCACTGCTGGGAGATTTACAGGAAATTAATGGGGTATTAATTCATCCCCTTTTACCTGGAAGTCCAGCGATTGATGGCGGAATTGTTGTTAATACAGTTACCACAGACCAGCGGGGAGAAAGTCGTCCGGTGGATGGAGATAATAGTGGTACAGCAGAGTTTGATGTGGGTGCTTATGAGATGATTCCGACCATCAATGAACCCAGTTTAATTGTTACTAATAATAATGATGGGGGTGAGGGTTCATTAAGGGATGCGATCGCCAACGCGCAATCAGGAGATACCATTACATTTGCATCTGAACTCACGGGGGGAAATACTATTACCCTGACGGGAGGACAGTTAGAAATTCCGGTGGGTAAAAACCTGATTATTGACGGGAATAATAATCCTAATCTGACCATCAGTGGGAATAACAGTTCCCGAGTATTTTATGTTAATTCAACCTCAGCAAATCCCACCAGTTTAACCATTCAAAATCTGACGATCGCCAACGGATATACTCCCGAAAGGGGTGGGGGTATTGCGACCACACACCAAGGAATTTTAACAGTCGAAAATGTCACTTTTAACGACAATGTGGCTGACCAGGGTGGCGGCGCAATTTTTAGCGCCTTTGAGGGAAGATTGACGGTTAATCAAAGTTATTTTAATCGGAATAAAGCGGTCGCGGGGAATGACGAAAGAGGTGCGGGTGCGATCGCCTTTCGGGGACCCGATGAAATTACCGTCACCCATAGCGAATTTGTCGAAAATGAAGGCATTAATGGCGCGGCGATTAACAGCTTAAATGGTCGGTTAACGGTTGAAAATTCCCGGTTTATTAATAATACGACTACCGCCGCCTTTTACGACACCGGAAATGATAACCCTTCTTTACGGGGATATGGTGGCGCAATTTACACCGATCGCGCCAGTACATCTAGTAATGATACATCAGGAACTATTACCATTAGGAATAGTTTGTTTGAAGGAAATAGCGGACGAGGTGAAGGTGGTGCGGCTTATCTGTACACGGGAACCCAAGATAATGTCATCGTTGAAGCGAGCGTTTTTAAGGATAATCAAATTCTCCCCCTCCCCGGTGGAAATGGCGGAAATGGTGGTGCGATCGTTCAGATGAACAATGGCTTAAATCAAGGATTTGAAGTCATAAATACGGCTTTTTTTAACAACACCGCCGCTAATCAGGGGGGTGGAATTTGGATGATGAATGCGCCGACTGTCATCACTAATAACACCTTTTCGGGAAACCGCGCCGAATCTTTGACGACCTCTGGAAATGGTGGTGCGATCGCTTTATATGGTCCTACTGAGATCATCAATACTACCATTGCGGAAAACTACGCGGGATGGGTGGGTGGAGCGATCGCCGCCTCTGCTGACCAAACGGTTACGGTCCGAAATACGATTTTCTACAATAATACTGCTGATAACGGTACGAATAATTGGGGAATTCAACAACACACTAACCGCGAATTAGTTGATGGTGGTGGTAACATTCAATGGCTGGAAAAACTCACGAACCTTGCTAATGATTATAACGCCACGGCTACGATTACTATCGCCGATCCTCTATTGGGTCCCCTACAACATCAAAACGAAACCTATTTCTATCCGTTATTAGAAGGAAGTCCGGCGATCGATGGTGGTGTCAATGCGGAAATATCCACCGACCAACGCGGCGAACCTCGTCCTATTGATGGTGATGGAAATGGAACCCTTGAATTTGATATTGGCGCTTATGAATTTTCAACTGTAGCTGAACCGGAACCGGAACCGGAACCGGAGGTTGAACCGGAACCGGAAGTTGAACCGACTCCTGAAGTTGAACCGGAACCGGAAGTTGAACCGACTCCTGAA